>DAIODV010000027.1:0-18085 GCA_036746615.1 Mycobacterium sp. | reverse complement strand
GTCCTGCTGCGTGTCCTCGCCACGAGCGTGCTTGTCCAACAAGTCGTTCAGGTCATCGAGCATCTCGCTGACGCGTTGACGGTCCTCATCGGTGGCGCCTTCGAGGGCCTGCTTCATGCCGGCGAAGCGCTGATCGAGCATCTCGCGACCGAGTAGATCCTTGATCTGCTCGTACTTTTCGCGCGCTTCGCCGCTTCGCCAGCTGTAGTCGGACAGCTCCTGCACCGCCTTGGCCGGCGACGGCGAGAGCGCATCCAACTGCAACTCGCCGAAGCGGGCGTCGTCGTCCAGTGCGCGGGCCAAGGCCTTGCGCTCGGCCAGCACTGCCTCGTCGAGAAGCTTTTTGATTTCCTGCAGAGTTCCGTCTAAGTTGTTGCGGCGCAAAAGCTCTCGTCGTCGACGATTAGCCTCGGCGGCAAGCCGGTCGGCCCCGGGCATGTTCTTGGTGCCGCGACGCAGCAGCTCCGACAGGGCCCGGCGCGGCGAGGTGCCCGCCATGACGTCCTGCCCGATCTGCTCGAGGGCTTCGCGCAGGTCCACCGGCGGAGCCAGCGGGTCGGGCCCGCCGGTGTACGCCGAGTATCTTGACGAATGCCCTTTAGCCATAGACGGTTTCGCCTTCGCCGGACACTTTGTCGACGCGCTTGGCCAAATACAACGCTTCCAACGCCAGTTCGAGCGCTGCGGCGCGCTCGCCCTCGGATTCGGCGCCCAGCCGCTTGGCGATCTTCTCGATGACAGGAAGATCGGGCAGCGCCGCCAGCACATCCTTAGCCGAAACCCGCTCACCCGTCGTCACGGCGGAGCCGCCCTCGACCGCGGTCACCAGCGGGGCGACGTCGAGGCCACCGAGTGCCCGCGACGCCGTGTCGGCGGTGGCGCGGCGCAAAAGGTGTTCGAGCACGGCCTGCTCGCGTCCTTCCTCCCCGGATTCGAACTCGAGCTTGCCGCGCAGCACGTCGATCACGGTTCCGAGGTCAACGACGCGAGCCACGGGATCGGTCTCCCCCAGCACCGCCCCGCGATGCCGTGCGGCAGCAGCAACCGTCTCGGCCGCAGCAATCGCAAACCGCGCCGAAACTCCCGATCGCTGGTCGACCGAATTGGATTCCCGGAGGTAGCGGGCGAATCGGGCGATCACCTGGATCAGATGCTCAGGCACCTGGGCGCTCAGATGCGCCTCTTGCAGAATCACGCCGACCTCAGCGTCGAGCTCCAGCGGGTAGTGCGTGCGAATCTCGGCGCCAAACCGGTCTTTGAGCGGGGTGATGATGCGGCCCCGGTTGGTGTAGTCCTCGGGGTTGGCGCTCGCGACCACCAACACGTCCAGCGGCAGGCGCAACGTGTAGCCGCGCACCTGAATGTCGCGCTCCTCCATCACGTTGAGCATCGACACCTGGATGCGCTCAGCCAGGTCGGGCAACTCGTTAACCGCGACGATGCCGCGGTGCGCCCGCGGGATCAGACCGTAGGCGATGGTCTCGGGGTCGCCCAGGCTGCGGCCCTCGGCAACCTTGATCGGGTCGATGTCACCGACCAAGTCCGCGACGCTGGTGTCCGGGGTCGCCAGCTTCTCGGTGTAGCGCTCGCTGCGGTGCTTCCACGCGACCGGCAGATCGTCACCAAGGGTCACGGCCTTACGGGCCGACTCCGGGGTGATCGGCGAGTACGGGTGTTCGCCGAGCTCGGCACCGGCGATCACCGGCGTCCACTCGTCGAGAAGACCGACGAGTGCTCGCAGTAGCCGCGTCTTGCCCTGGCCGCGCTCACCGAGCAGGACGAAGTCGTGACCCGCGATCAGCGCCCGCTCCAGCTGCGGCAACACGGTGTCGTCGAAACCCAAAATGCCCGGCCAGACTTCGTCACCCTCAGCCAACGCGGTCAGCAGGTTTTCCCGGATTTCTTGCTTGACTCCCCGTTCACGGTGCCCGGCGGCACGCAGTTCGCCGACGGTGCGGGGCAGGTTGTTCGGTGCGGTCACCTCACCACGCTACGACGGCCACGCAAATACGGCATCGCTCCGGTCGCCTTTGCAGGCAGAAAGGCCGGGCAATTGCTCGGATTGCCCGACCTTTCTTGGGTCGACTCGTTAGCTAACGGTGACGGTCGCCTCGGCGTCGCCTTCCTTCCAGGTGATGGTGCCGTGTTCGAAAGTCGACTTGTAGGTGCCGTCAGGTTCCTTCACTTCGTCAGCGGTCGGATAACCCAACTTGCCCTGCGATGCCTGGTTTGCATTCCACGCGTCGCGGATTTTGCCCCACACCAAGTAGACGGGGCCGCCATTCCGATAGATCAGTACGCCGCCGTCGAATTGCTGGTAGACACCACTGTTATCCGCGGTGTTCTTCTGATTGTCGTACGGGGCACCCAGGTCCTTCTTTTGTTCGTCAGTAAGGGTGTCGAACTTCGTCAGAATCGGACCCTCGACGGTGTACGGCGTGCCATTTTTGCCCGCGATTTGCGTGGAGCTGGGGGCCGCCGTCGTCGTTGCCGGCGCCGCAGCAGCCGATGACGATGTGGATGACGCGGATGATGTTGCAGAACTTGTGGTTTGGCCGGAGTTGGTCGACTTGCTACAACCCACGCCGACCAGCGCGAACACTGCAATTCCGACTGAGAACGCCGCTGTTCTTCTCGTTATCGCGCGCATTTCTTCCTCTCGAATATCTTCGATTTGGATAGGACCCGCCGCGGTCGGCGCGCCCAATTGGCGATGTTATGCCGATCTGATCTTGTTCGAAAGTGGCTTACATCGGTGCGCGAAGTCAGCGCATTCAGTGCGCGAAGTGGCGCGCGCCTGTCAGGTAAAGCGTCACGCCGGACTTGGCGGCCGCCGCGGTCACTTCGTCGTCACGCACCGAGCCGCCCGGGTGCACGATCGCCGTGACGCCTCCGGCTGCCAACGTTTCGAGGCCGTCCGGAAACGGGAAGAACGCATCAGAGGCCGCGACCGCGCCGCGGACCCGATCGCCACCACGCTCCACCGCCAGCCGCGCCGCGTCGACTCGATTGACTTGGCCCATACCGATTCCGATGGTGGCGCCGTCGGCGGCGATGACGATCGCGTTGGATTTGACCGCCCGACAGGTCCGCCACGCGAAAGCCAGATCCGCCAGCGTGGACGGTGTCGCCGCGTCACCGGCGACCAATGTCCAGTTGGCCGGATCGTCGCCCTCCGCGTCGATCCGGTCGCGCTGCTGCATCAGCAGGCCGCCGCTGATCTGACGCCGCTCGCATACGTCACCCAGCGGCTCGGAGGCGACTAGCACCCGGATGTTCTTCTTACCGGCCAGGATGTCGACGGCGCCGGGCGCATAGGCGGGCGCCACGATCACCTCGGTGAAAATCGTGCTGACGTACTCGGCCATCTCGACGCTGACCTCGGTGTTGGCCGCGATCACCCCGCCGAATGCGCTCAGCGGATCGCATTCATGGGCCTTGCGGTGTGCGTCGGCGACTGAGACTGACGAGATCGCGATCCCACATGGGTTGGCGTGCTTGATGATCGCCACGCAGGTCTGCTCGTGGTCGAACGCTGCCCGCCAGGCCGCGTCGGCGTCGGTGAAGTTGTTGTACGACATCTCTTTTCCGTGCAGCTGCTCGGCCTGCGCCAGGCCGGGCCACGCGCCAGCATCGGCGTACAGCGCCGCCTGCTGATGCGGGTTCTCGCCGTACCGCAACATCGCCGAGCGGTGCCATGTCGCGCCGAACCACTCCGGAAACGCCGTTGCCGGCTGTTCGGGCGCCAGCGTCGAACCCATCCACCCCGCGACGGCGACGTCGTACTCGGCGGTGTGGCGAAACGCCAACGACGCCAGCCGCTTTCGCTCCGCAAGCGTGAACCCGCCGCTCTTCACCGCGGCCAGCACACCGTCATACCCGAGCGGGTCCACCACCACTGCAACGCTTGGATGATTCTTGGCGGCCGCCCGCACCATCGAGGGGCCGCCGATGTCGATCTGCTCGATGCATTCGTCGACACTCGCCCCGGAGTCGACGGTCTCGCTGAACGGGTACAAGTTGACGACCACCAGCTCGAACGCCGCGATGCCGAGCTGTTCGAGTGCCGCGGCGTGCTCGGGTTTGCGCAGGTCGGCCAGCAGCCCGGCGTGCACATGCGGGTGCAAAGTCTTGACACGACCGTTGAGCACCTCAGGAAAACCGGTCACCTCTTCCACCGGGGTTACCGGAATTCCGTTGTCCGCAATGGTTTTCGCGGTCGAGCCGGTCGAGACGATATCGACACCGGCGTCATGCAGACCGCGCGCCAGCTCGACCAGTCCGGTCTTGTCGTACACGCTGATCAGTGCACGACGGATCGGCCGTCTCCCGTTCTCACTCATCCGATGGTCGCCTTTCGTCCGTTCCAGGTCACACCGCCGGTCGCCACCGCGGCCACCACGTCCACCAGTAGCTGTCGTTCGGTGACCTTGATGCGCTCGTGCAGGGTTTCTTCGTCGTCATCGTCGAGCACCGCAATCGGCTGCTGGGCCAGTATCGGGCCGGTGTCGGTGCCGGCGTCAACCAGGTGCACCGTGCAGCCGGTGACCTTCACGCCGTAGGCCAACGCTTCGGCGACCCCGTGCGCGCCGGGAAACGCCGGCAGCAGCGCCGGGTGGGTGTTGAGAATGCGTCCGCAAAACCGTGTGAGGAACTGCGGCCCAAGGATTTTCATGAATCCCGCGGAGACGACGAGGTCGGGTGAATGCGCCGCGACGGCTTCGGTGAGCGCGGTGTCCCAGGCATTGCGGTCGACGTGATCGCCGAGCCGCACAGTGAAGGTCGGCAATGACGCCTCGGTGGCAATTTCGACTGCCCGGCAGTCGCGGTCCACGCCGACTGCGACAACCCGGGCCGGATACTCACCGACCGCGGCCTCCAGCAATGAGGCCAGCAGCGAACCGGTACCCGACGCCAGGACCACCACTCGTGCCGGTGCGCTGGGAGGCACGCGGAACGGTTGCTGCACAGGGCGAGCCTAATCTGCCTCGTCAGGCGGCGGATCGGCGGCTGGCGGCGCATCCTCGTCGACAGTCGGCTCGATGGCCGGTTCGGGTTTGGGCTTCCTTGGCCGGTATCGGACGCCGCCGGCCATCGCTACGGTGATCGCGCCGACGACCGCAAACCAGAGGAACACCGCGAACCCGAAGGTCGACTGGTCCACCCCGACGTCGCCGAAGTTACCCAACTGCCCGCCACCGGCGTAACCGAGCAGCGCCATCGTCAGCGCCGCCACCAGAGCCGCGGTACCTAGTTTGGCCATCGCCTCGAGGATTGGCAGCGGCCGGCGCGCGCACTGCTGTCCGACCGCCACCCCCGACGACGCACCGATGATCAGCAGCGCAACCCAGGCCGGTCCCAGCGGCGGATTGGGTGCCGCGGCAAGCACTGGCAGCGCGGGAATGTCGCCGCCGAACACGGTGAACGAGCTGAACGTCGCAAAACCCAGGTGGGCGCTGGATCCCACGGCCATCGCGGCGGTGCCGACGATGACGTTGGGCGCATACAGCACCGACAGTATGGTCAGGCTGAACTGGCCGAAGATCGAATTGGTGATTGCGTAGAGGTCCTGCATCGTGCCCCAATGCACGACCAGCGACACGGCGGTCACCAGGCCGGAGAGCCCGAGCAGCGCCAGCACGCCGGCCATCGCGGCCCGAAGCGAATCGGCCAGCCAGTCCGGCAGCGGCAAGGCCCCGAGGGCACGGCGGCCAACCCGGGAGCCCACGCCGATCGACGCCCCAATGGCATGGACGACCAGCACGCTCGCGAACGCCCGCAACGCGCTCGGCGTCTGCAGCTCGGTGATCACCGATGCGGCGTCGTGGATGACCGCCAGTGCGATCGCGGCGATCAGCAGCGGTCCGCCCAGCGCCGAGCCCACTATCCAGCGGGTGGCGAACCAGGAAGCGGTGGCGGGGGTGGCGTGCGCGGTAGTACGGGCAGTGCCCCACACCATCAGAAGCACCGGCAGCAGCGGCATCACACCCAGTTCGCGACCGCCGATCGAGATCGGCACTTGGTGAACGCCTAGCCACATGCTGGCGATCGCGCCTAACGCGCCGGTCATGTCGCTGTTGGCGATCAGCAACTGCAGCAGCGTCACCGCCGCGATGACCACCAGCGCCACCAAGGCCGGGCCGAACGCGACCCGCAATAGGGCACGGGCCTGGCGGGCACCCGCCGCTGGACTGTCCTGCACCCGCGGCACGTTACCTACGAGTGCGCACGGTTAGGACTGTGACGGGCCCGACGGCGAGGACGACGTCGGTGGCTGCTGCCCCTGGCCATACGACTGCTGGCTCTGGCCGGAGCCGCCGTGGTTTGCCGAGTTGCCCTGACCCTGGCCGCCGGAGCCGGACGACGGAGGCGGGCTGAAGCTGGGGAAACCCGTTGGCGGAGTGGGCGATCCTTGCTGTTGCGGCGAACCCTGCTGCTGACCAGGCGCGCTGAAGCCGCCCGTCGACGGCCCTGACGGGTAGCCGCCGTACTGGGAGCCGTATCCAGACTGCTGGTAGGGATTCTGCTGGCCGTAGTAGCCGCCGTACTGGCCGTAGTGTCCGTACTGGTCGTACTTGGGTCGTGGTGCCGGTGGGGTGATCACGCCCGCATCCAGCAAAAGTGTGCTGACGGCAAGGATGGCCTGGACCACCCCGCAGCCCAGGGCGAACCACAGCGCCCAGCCTCGCCCGGAAGCCCCGATCGTGTCCTCGATCAGCAGTAGCCCGCCCAGCGAGGCAACTGCCGCCACCACCGCCGCGTAGTTCTTGGCCTTGGGCAACAGGCCGACCCCGGCCAGCAACGCAGCCAGCAATGCCAGGTCGATCGGCAAGGTGCTGCCGCTTTCGACGAGTTCGTCGCCGTTGGGCAGGATGCGAGTGATCATCGGGCCGTAACTCAGCAGGTAGCTAGCGAAACCCAGCGCCACCACGCCGATGGTCAGGTAGAGCTTCAGGTTGCTTTCAGCGTCATCGGATTTCGCGAAAGAGGGTGCGGAGGAAGCCCCGTAGCCGCTTGGCGACTGCGCGGGCGGATATCCGGGACTGCTGGGCGGATAGGTCATGGGTTCTCCTGTGCCTTCCAGTGCTGTTGCGGGGCCACTATCGTGCGGCGCTGGTGTTCCCGGGCGCACGCGTGCCGATCACCCACGCTAGCGCACCTTGGCCAGTAGACGGCGCAGGAGTCAAACCCCCCGCCCTTGCCCGCAAGATTGGAACACGTTCTAATTCTCTGCATGGACTACGGGCTTGTGCTGTTCACCAGCGATCGCGGTATCACCCCGGCGGCAGCGGCCACGCTTGCCGACAATCACGGCTTCACCACCTTCTACGTGCCCGAGCACACCCACATTCCGGTCAAGCGCGAGGCAGCCCACCCGACAACCGGTGACGAGTCGCTTCCGGACGACCGCTACATGCGCACTCTGGACCCCTGGGTCAGCCTCGGTGCGGCCTGCGCGGTCACGTCGCGGGTGCGGTTGTCCACCGCGGTGGCGTTGCCCGTCGAGCATGATCCGATCACGCTGGCGAAATCTATCGCGACCCTCGATCACCTTTCCGGCGGGCGAGTCAGCCTGGGCGTCGGGTTCGGCTGGAACACCGACGAACTCGCCGACCACGGCGTGCCGGCCGGACGGCGCCGTACCATGCTGCGTGAATATCTCGAGGCGATGCGGGCACTGTGGACCAAAGAAGAAGCGTCCTACGAAGGCGAATTCGTCAACTTCGGCCCGAGCTGGGCGTGGCCCAAGCCGATCCAACCGCATATCCCGGTGCTGGTGGGTGCCGCCGGCAACGAGAAGAACTTCAAGTGGATCGCGCGCAGCGCCGACGGCTGGATCACCACTCCGCGCGACTTCGACATCGACGAGCCGGTGAAGTTGCTGCAGGACACCTGGGCTGCCGCCGGCCGGGACGGCGCGCCGCAGATCGTGGCGCTGGATTTCAAACCTGTGCCCGAGAAGTTGGCGCACTGGGCCGAATTGGGCGTCACCGAGGTGCTGTTCGGTTTGCCCGACAAGCCCGCCGACGAGGTCGCGGCATACGTGGAACGATTGGCCGGGAAGCTCGCAGCGTTGGTATGACGCAGCACTTTCCGTATCGCTACGACCCTCGGCTGGCCCCGATGTGGTTGCCGTTTCGGGCATGGCCCGGCACTCAGGGCGTGACGCTGACCGACGACGGCCGGCTGGTCGCCCGCTACGGGCCGTTCGTCGTCGACGCGCCGCTATCCCGCGTGCACGACGCCCATGTCACCGGTCCGTACCGATGGTGGACCGCAGTCGGCCCCCGGCTATCGGCAGCCGACGACGGACTTACGTTCGGCACCAACGCTTCTGAAGGCGTGTGCATCCACTTCGAGCCGCGGATCCACCGGGTGATCGGTTTGCGTGATCACTCGGCACTGACGGTGACGGTCGCTGACACCCAGGGCTTGGTCGACGCAATCACGCGCGACGTCTAGCCGAGCGCGCAGCGGTTGCCGTACTCGAACGAGCGTACGACGACCGGCCGGCCCAGTGGTTCGCCGTCGATCAGCAGTCCGATCAGGTCGTCATCCTCAGTGGTGGCCAAGAATCGGCTGTCGTCGGCGTCGAGCCGGCCGATGATGATCCCTGTCGGGCGGCCGCCGTCGCGCCGCACGGTGTAGGTCTCGACGGTGCCCGGGCCATCGGCGTGCTCAGTCACCGACACGGTGGGCGACCGGCGGATCTCTTCCTGCAACGCCGCACTGCGGTCGGGTTTCCATTTGGCAGGTGTGGTCGAGTAGACCCCCACCGAATACTTGCTCAAAATCCCCCCGTTGGCGCCGACGAGACCGAATTGCCCTGGCGTGCTTCGGCACCGGGCGATCGTCTCGGCGACTCCGTGCATCGAGTAGTTGTTGCCGGCGCCGCCGAAGAACGGCAGGCCGCCGGTCAACGTCAGACCCCGCGGGTCGTCCGGCGCGATGCCCATGCCGTCACAGATGTTGAAGACCGGCACCGGGAAGCAGCTGTACAAATCGAAGGCGGCGATGTCGTCGATGCCGATGCCGGCGACCGCCAGCGCTTCGCGTACCGCCATCACTGCCGAGGGGGCGTGCCCGAGATCCGGCCGCTCTAGCACGCTCTGCTCTTCGAGATCGGCGTGCCCGTGCAAATACACCCAATTATCTTCGGGGACACCGAGTTTGCGCACCGCTTCGACCGACATGAGCAGCGCGGCCGCACCCTGGTTGACCTGATCGCGGGCCACCAGCAGCCGCGGGTACGGCTCGGAAATCATCCGGTTGCGCTCGGTGACGGTGATCAATTCCTCGATGCTGCGTTCGACCGGCGCTGCGGCAAACGGATTCAGGGCCGCCACCTTGGTGAACGGCGCGAACAGTTCGCCCATCCGGCGCCGATACTCCGCCGGCCCGAGTCCGGTTCCGGCCCGCCGGGCATTCTCCAGCAGACCGTACTGGGTGGGCGCATCGACAAGCCCGTGAATCACGGTGTATCGACTGATAAGTCCGTCCAAGCCGTGACCGCGGTCCTCCAGTGAACCTTCGACGGTTTCGGAGAAGTCCGGCCGATTATCGGATCCGGCGAAGTAGCGGGTGGTCGATGTCGCGTCGGAGCCGAAGACCATGGCGACCTCCGACCGGCCGGCGGCGATCTCGCCGGCCAGTTCGGTGATCAAATGCTGCGGGCCTTGGCCGCCAACGACTTCCAGGATGGCGCGGGCAGGGTCCGCACCGATCCGGTTGGCCACTGACCGCGGGTAGTTGTTCGACTTGCCCAGCACCGCTTCGGCAGGCCCGGAGATCTCGAATTGCCTTACCCCGGCGATGGTGTCGATCGACGCGGCCACCTTGGCGACATCGGCGCCACAGTCCTCGAGCGCTGCGCGAGCACCCGCTGCGGCCAGCTCGACGGCCGACATACCCCGGTAGTACGCGTCGTCGATCCGTTCGGCCGCCTGCCCGACGCCGACCACCACCGGGGTGCTCACATCGGCCTACAGGCTTTGCAGGATCTGCCGAGCCAGCGCAGCGGTTTCCGAAGGCGTCTTGCCGACCTTGACCCCGGCGGCTTCCAGTGCCTCTTTCTTCGCGGCCGCGGTACCCGACGATCCGGACACGATGGCGCCGGCGTGGCCCATCGTCTTGCCTTCGGGCGCAGTGAATCCCGCGACGTAGCCGACGACCGGCTTGGACACGTTAGCCTTGATGTAGTCGGCCGCACGTTCCTCGGCGTCACCGCCGATCTCGCCGATCATCACGATGACCTTGGTCTCCGGGTCCTTCTCGAACGCCTCGATCGCGTCGATGTGGGTGGTGCCGATCACCGGGTCGCCGCCGATACCGATCGAGGTGGAGAACCCGAAATCGCGCAGCTCGTACATCATTTGGTAGGTCAGTGTGCCGGACTTGGATACCAGCCCGACGGGACCTTTGCCGGTGATGTTGGCCGGGGTGATGCCGACCAGGGCCTCGCCCGGGGTGATGATGCCGGGACAGTTCGGACCGATGATGCGGGTCTTACCGCCCTTGGACACGTTATAGGCCCACGCATATGCGCTGTCCTGCACCGGAATTCCCTCGGTGATGACCACCAGCAGCGGGATCTCGGCGTCGATGGCCTCGATGATGGCGTCCTTGGCGAACTTCGGCGGCACGAAGATGATCGACACGTCGGCGCCGGTCTCTTTCATCGCCTCGGACACGCTGCCGAACACCGGCAGCTTGATCACTCGGCCGCCCTTGTCCTCATGCGTGACGGTGGTGCCCGCCTTGCGCGCGTTCACACCGCCGACAATTTGCGTGCCCGCCTTGAGCATTCGGGCGGTGTGGACGGTGGCCTCGCTACCGGTGATGCCCTGGACGATGACCTTGTTGTCTTTGTTCAGAAAAATCGACATTCCTGCAAGTCCCTTTCTCAGGCGCTCGCCAGCTCGGCGGCCTTGTCGGCGGCCTCGTCCATCGTGGGCACCAGCGTCACCAGCGGGTGGTTGGCCTCAGCAAGGATGCGCCGGCCTTCGTCGACGTTGTTGCCGTCGAGCCGGACCACCAGCGGCTTGTTCGCCTCGCCGCCGAGGATCTGCAGCGCTTGGACGATCCCGGTGGCCACGGCGTCACACGCGGTGATGCCGCCGAACACGTTGACGAACACGCTCTTGACCTGCTCGTCGCCCAGCACGACATCGAGCCCGGCCGCCATCACCTCTGCCGAGGCGCCGCCGCCGATGTCAAGGAAGTTGGCAGGCTTGACCCCGCCGTGCTTCTCCCCGGCATAGGCGACCACGTCCAGCGTCGACATCACCAATCCGGCGCCGTTGCCGATGATCCCGACCTGACCGTCGAGCTTGACGTAGTTCAGGTCGTGCTCCTTGGCTTTGAGCTCGAGCGGGTCGGTGGCGTCGCGGTCCTCGAACTCGGCGTGGCCGGGCTGACGGAAGTCGGCGTTGGCGTCCAGCGTGACCTTGCCGTCCAGCGCCAGGATCTGGTCCTGCGGGTCGCGCACCAACGGGTTGACCTCAACCAGGGTGGCGTCCTCGGCAACGAAGCACTCCCACAGCTTGGAGATGGTGACCGCTGCGGCGTCGAGCACCTCGACCGGCAGGTGGCCCTGCTCGGCGATCGAGCGGGCGAACGCGAGGTCGACTCCTTTGACCGCATCCACCGGCACTTTGGCCAGGCGCTCAGGCTTGGTTGCGGCGACCTCTTCGATCTCCACGCCGCCCTCTACCGAGCACATGGCCAGGTAGGTGCGGTTGGCCCGGTCGAGCAGGAAGGAGATGTAGTACTCCTGGGCGATGTCACTGGCCTCGGAGACCAGCAGCTTCTTGACGATGTGGCCTTTGATGTCCAGACCGAGGATGTTCTTGGCGTGGGTGTACGCGTCTTCGGCTGTCCCGGCGTACTTCACGCCGCCCGCCTTGCCCCGACCACCGGTCTTGACCTGGGCTTTCACCATCACGGGCCGACCGATCTCCTCGGCGATCGCCTTGGCCCCTTCGGGGGTGTCGGTCACCCGTCCGGGTGTCGTCGGGACGTTGTGCTTGGCGAACAGCTCTTTCGCCTGATATTCGAAAAGATCCATGGGCTCACTTCTGTGTCGGCCTATTTTCCAGCGTTGTACGCGAACCTCGTTTTCCGATGCCCGCTTGCGGGAACTGTATCGACACGGCCGGGAGGTTCCGTCGTCGGCATCCGCTGATGTGGCAGATCTCACCGCAGCGCCTGAAGTGATTCAAATCACAATCCAGGGCGGATTTCCGGCTTAACTTGCGACGCCTTGGGGCCGTTGGTTAACGTCGCAGAGTCCAGATCACGTTTTGATTACGCTCCGAGGGACGTTTCTGTTGACCCAGCTCACTCCCGCACGGTCTCCTGCGCCGCGAGGCGCTAGGGAATCGCGCGACCGCGAGGCAGAGCTGCACCGCAACGAGGTCACCGACATCATCCCGTTCAACGAGTTCGGCAGCCTCGATGACCTGGACTTTAGCGAGAATTCCGCGTTCAACAAGGAAGCGCAGGTCCTGCGCGCGCCCGAGCTCGATGACACCGACGACACCGACAACCTCGCTGTCGTGGCGCTGGCCGGGCCCAGCGTGGTCGAACCGAAGTCTGAGCGCCGTAACGACCCCTACCGCTACGAGCTGCGCAGCCGACGAAACGAATCAGACCCCATTGCGCGCCGCGGGCAGCATCGCAAGGAGCTGACTGGCCCGGCGCGAGGCCGGGTGTTGATCGGCGCCATGGCCGCCGGTGCTGCGGCGGCCGCCGCGCACTCCGCCACGCATACATCCGATCACTCCAAGGCGGAGACCGTGCTCGCCGCCGACGCGGCGACGATGAACGGCGGCGCCATCAGCACCTCGGCGCGGGGGATGCAGATGGTCACCGTGCGGCCGGCCGCCAACGTCGCGGTGCACAACGCGGAGCTGGCCAAGGGCGTGGCATTCGCCCAGGAACGCGCCCAGCGCGAGGCCAGACTGCAGCAGCCGCTATTCGTCATGCCGACCAAGGGCATATTCACTTCAGGTTTCGGGTACCGCTGGGGTGTGCTGCACGCCGGTATTGATCTCGCGAATTCGATTGGCACCCCGATTAGGGCGGTATCCGATGGCGTTGTCATCGACGCGGGACCGACTGCCGGCTACGGAATGTGGGTGAAACTGCGCCACGCGGATGGCACGGTCACGCTCTACGGTCACGTCAACACGACGATGGTCAGCGTGGGCGAGCGCGTGATGGCGGGCGATCAGATCGCCACAATGGGCAACCGTGGCAATTCCACTGGCCCGCACTTGCATTTCGAGGTGCTGCTGAATGGCACCCAGCGAATCGACCCGGTGCCGTGGCTGGCCAAACGCGGCCTGTCCGTCGGCACCTTCGCCGGTTGACCGGTGACTGATCCGAACTACTCCACCCCAAGCGATCAACCGCCCACCCAGACGCCTAGCGGGCCGATCCACGCCGACAGCGGTCCCCAGAGTGCGCCCCAGACCCGGATTATCCGGCGAGCGCCGACCGCGCCGATGCCGCAGATAACAGACGACGCCCACACCACCTACATCTCGCGCCAACCACCCTCGCCGGGCTACCTTGCCCCGAGCCAGCGGCCAGGCATGCTGTCGGTGGAACCCAGCAATGCGACCGCCGTGGCGGCTGCTGCCGTCACCATCGTCAGCGGCTGGGCGACGTCGGTGGTGGCCACCGACCTGATCGCGGGCTGGTGGAAATCCGACCGGCTGTTCTGCGTGGCCGTGGCGTTTCTCGCGCTGGTGTTCGCGCTGGCGACGATCTCCGGGGTGATCCAGCTGCTGCTGCGGCGCTCGTTGGGCCGCTACCTGATCGTGGCCGGTGCCGTGGTCGCGATCCTGACATATCTGGGCGTATTCATCGCCGGTGCTCGCGTCGCCTGGATCGTGCATCTGCTGCCCTTGCTACCGATTTCCAGCGCAGTGCTGACGCTGCTCCCCCGCACACGGGAGTGGCTGCTCGACGACTAAAGCTTGCTGACCGGGGCGTGGTTGTGCATCAACTTGACCCGTCCTGAGCTGCCGAAGTCGATCAGCGACATCGCCGATTCGCCAGCGCCGGAAACCTCTTCCACCCGGCCCAGGCCGTACTTGTCGTGGGTCACCCGGTCACCGGGTTCGAGCACCAGCAGCGGGCGTTTGCTCGCCGACGCACGAGTCGGCGACGGACGCGGCGAGCCGAATCGCCCGGCACCGCTGACCGGCGCGCTGAACGACGGGGTGGGGTCGACGCGTCGCCAGTCGATGAGTTCCTGCGGGATTTCTTTCAGGAACCGCGACTCCGGGTTGAGCATCGGCTGTCCCCACGACGACCGCACTTTGGCCCGGCTGACGTACAGGCGCTGACGGGCGCGGGTGATCCCGACGTAGGCCAGCCGGCGTTCCTCGGAAAGCTCGGTGGGATCGCCCAATGCGCGCATGTGCGGGAACATGCCGTCTTCCCAACCGGTCACGAAAACCACTGGGAATTCCAGACCTTTCGCGGTGTGCAACGTCATCAGCGTGACCACACCGGCGCTGTGCTCGGGGATTTCGTCGGCGTCGGCGACCAGCGATACCCGCTCCAGGAATTGGGCCAGCAGACCGGTATCGGGTACGTCTTCGTCGGCAGGTGCGCCGATCGTCTCGTCGAGCGCCTCAGCGTTCTCCAGGTCCATCGCGAATTCGTGTGCGACGCTGACGAGTTCGTTGAGGTTGTCCAGCCGGGCGAGGTCTTGCGGATCGGACGAGGATTCCAACTCTGTGCGATATCCGGTGCGGTCCAACACCGTCTCGATCAACTCCCCGAGCTCGCCGCCGAGGCGGCCACGCAGATCCTCGAGCATCGCGACGAAACCCGCAATTGCCTTGGCAGAGCGGGTGTTGAGCATAGGCACCCTGCCTTCGGCGGCGGCCTCGAGCGCGTCGGCAAAACTGGAACCGGTGTTCTCGGCGTAGACCGCCACGCAGGCCTCGGCCCGATCGCCGATACCGCGCCGCGGCGTGTTGAGGATGCGCCGCAGGCTGACCGCGTCACCCGGATTGTCCAGAACACGAAGGTACGCGACGATGTCGCGAATTTCCCTGCGCTCGTAAAATCGCACGCCCCCAACGACTTTGTAGGGAATGCCGGCGCGAATGAACACCTCTTCCAGCGACCGTGACGAGTTGTTGGTGCGGTAGAACACCGCGACGTCGTTATAGGTGAGCTCGCCACCGCCGACCAGCGCGTCGATCTCCTCGGCGACGAACCGTGCCTCGTCGTGCTCGTTGTCGGCGACGTAGCCGACGATCAGCTCTCCTTCGCCGGCGTCGGTCCACAGCCGCTTCTCCCGGCGGCCCGAATTGCGTGCGATCACCGAGTTGGCCGCCGACAGGATGTTCTGCGTGGAGCGGTAATTCTGTTCGAGCATGATCGTCGTGGCGTTGGGGTAGTCGCGCTCGAAGTCTTCGATATTGCGAATCGTGGCGCCGCGGAACGCATAGATCGACTGGTCGGCGTCGCCGACAACACACAACTCTGCCTGCGGCACGCCGTCGGGATCGGCGTCGGCGTCGGGGCCGACAAGTTCGCGCACCAACACGTACTGGGCATGGTTGGTGTCCTGATACTCGTCGACCAGGATGTGCCGGAAGCGTCGGCGGTAGTGCTGGGCGATCTGCGGGAAGGCCTGCAGCACCGCGACCGTCTCGCCGATCAGGTCGTCGAAGTCGAGCGCATTGGCAGCCCGCAGCCGGTGCTGGTATTCGGAGAAGACGGCGGCCACGGTGCGCGACAAGTCGTCAGATTCGTCGGACAGGGCGGCCATCGCCTGCTGGGGGTCGATCAGCTCGTTCTTCAGGTTGGAGATGGCGTTGGCCAGCAGCCGCGGCGAGTAGCGCTTGATGTCAAGGCCCATGTCCTTGGCGATCATCTGCAGTAGCCGGCGCGAATCGTCGGCGTCGTAGATGGAGAAGTTGGAGTTGAGCCCGGCGATCAGCGACGCCTGGTTGCGCAGGATCCGCACGCACGTCGAGTGAAACGTCGACACCCACATCGAGCGTGCTCGCGGACCGACCAGGGCCACCACCCGTTCCCGCATCTCGGCGGCGGCTTTGTTGGTGAACGTGATGGCCAGCACCTGACCCGGGCCGACGTCGCGGGCGGCCAACAGGTACGCGATGCGCCGGGTCAGCACGGCCGTCTTCCCCGAGCCTGCGCCGGCGACGATCAGCAGCGGCGAGCCCTCATGAAGGACTGCCTGGCGTTGTTGCGGGTTGAGTCCGTCGAGCAATTGGTCTGCTCCGGCCTCGGTCACATTCACACTCATAGACCTTCCAAACTTACCGCTGTTCGGCGACAACTTTGCGCTGGCGGCCCTCCAAGTGGCACACTCATTTCGTGCTCAATATGCAGCGTCGATTTTTCTACGGGTACCGGCCAGCGGTGCCCGTGGCTTAGCTGCTTCAAGAGCCCCGTGGTCCGCTTCCGGACTCGGGGCTCGTCTCTTGTGTGAGGCCCGATACCGGATGAGACCACAGCCCCCTCCACACAACGAGAATTCGGAGTCTGAAATGACAGTAGAAACCGAGCAACCAATCGATATTGACGACTTGCGCCAAGAAATCGACCGCCTTGACGCCGAGATCCTGGCGGCAGTGGCTCGCCGCACCGAGGTGTCCAAGGCAATCGGCAAAGCCCGGATGGCCTCTGGCGGCACCCGGCTGGTGCACAGTCGCGAAATGAAGGTCATCGAGCGCTACAGCGAGCTTGGTCCGGACGGCAAAGACCTGGCCATGCTGCTGCTGAGAATGGGCCGCGGCCGACTCGGACACTGACGCTTCGACCTGACTATGGTCGGAGTCATGACTGTGGTTGAACAGATCCCCGACATCTCATCGACCCCGGCCTGGAACGCTTTGCGCAAACATCACGCGCAGATCAAAGACACTCACCTGCGCGAGTTCTTCGCCGACGATCCTGAACGCGGCACCGAGTTCACCGTGACGGTCGGCGACCTTTACATCGACTACAGCAAGCACCGTGTCAACCGCGAAACACTTAAGCTGCTCATCGACTTGGCGCATGCCGCCCAGTTCCAACAGCGCCGCGACGAGCTGTTCACCGGCGTGCACATCAACACCTCGGAGAATCGCGCGGTGCTGCACACCGCGCTGCGACTGCCGCGCGACGCGCAGCTGATTGTGGACGGGCAGAACGTGGTTTCCGACGTGCACGCGGTGCTCGACGCGATGGGAGACTTCACCGACCGGTTGCGCAGCGGCGAGTGGACCGGCGCCACCGGGAAACGGATCAGCACTGTCGTCAACATCGGGATCGGGGGTTCAGACCTCGGACCGGTGATGGTTTACCAGGCGCTGCGCCACTACGCCGACGCCGGCATCTCGGCGCGGTTCGTCTCGAACGTCGACCCCGCCGACCTGATCGCAACGCTGGCCGACTTAGACCCGGCTACAACGCTTTTCATCGTCGCCTCCAAAACGTTCTCGACGCTGGAGACGCTTACCAACGCCACCGCCGCCAGGCGCTGGCTCACCGATGCGCTCGGCGACGACGCGGTGGCAAAGCATTTCGTCGCCGTCTCGACCAACAAGAAGCTGGTCGACGAGTTCGGCATCGACACCGAGAACATGTTTGGCTTCTGGGACTGGGTGGGCGGACGTTATTCGGTCGATTCGGCGATCGGGCTCTCGGTGATGGCCGCGATCGGCCGGGAGGCTTTCGCCGATTTCCTGTCCGGCTTCCACCTCGTCGACGAGCATTTCCGGACCGCGCCGCTGGACGCCAACGCGCCGGCGCTGCTGGGGCTGATCGAGCTGTGGTACTCGAATTTCTTTGGCGCACAGTCCCGTGCGGTGCTGCCGTACTCCAACGACCTGGCGCGGTTCGCGGCGTATCTGCAGCAGCTGACGATGGAATCCAACGGCAAGTCGACCCGTGCGGACGGCACGCCCGTCGTCACTGATACCGGCGAAATCTATTGGGGCGAACCAGGAACCAACGGACAGCATGCCTTCTACCAGTTGCTGCACCAGGGCACGCGGCTGGTGCCGGCCGACTTCATCGGGTTTTCCCAACCGACCGACGACCTGCC
>DAIODV010000026.1:1115-18121 GCA_036746615.1 Mycobacterium sp. | reverse complement strand
CTTCCAGGTCGGTGATGATCCGCGACACGTGTGGCACGCCGTTGAACGGCTTGACCGCCGAACCACCCTTGAGGTCGGCCAACACGAACTGCAACTCGTCCGGTGGGTGCCCCAGCATCAGCGACTCGAGCACGGTACGCACCAGCGTGGACTTACCCGAACCGGTGGTACCCGACATGACACCGTGCGGGCCGTCGCCGCCTTCATCGAGGGACTTCATGTCCAAGAACAGCAGCTCGCCATTGTCGGAGCGGTTGCCGAACGGCACCCGCAACCGCGACCGGCTGGACAGGCCGTCTCGCCGGTTGCCCCACAGCGACTCGAAGTCGATCTCCGAGGGATCTTCAATCCCGTAGTAGGACAGGATGTCTCGGGCACCGATCTGAGTCACCCGCTGGCCGATCTCCTCGTAGGCCTCAGCCAATCGCCAGTGCGCCATGCGCTGCGCGAATTGCTCGGCCTCCGCCTCGGTCACATAGTCGGCCAACGCGAAGAACCACCGGTTGTCGTCGATCACCATCCAGGTGTCGCGGTCGCGGGGCAGCGCCTCGATCACCCCGACGTCGTTGGTGAACTTCAGCACCCGCTCGGGATTGCCGGTCCACAGCGCAGAGCCGGTCAGGTCAAAGAATGTGACACCGTCAACGCCGTCGACGCTGATGACGTATTCCCATTGTGGGTCGTCGACATCGGCGATGATCACGTGATGCGGTGTCGGCGTCTCCGCCGACGAGCTCGCGTGCCGCGGCGTGAAAGATCCACGGCCGGCGAACAATTCGGCTTGGTCGGCAGCAAACTCACGCACCGACCCGTACACCATCCGTGCGTTGCCGGCAGCGTCGCGACGGCGCGGATCACCGAAGTGCGGCAACCACTTGACCCAGTCCCATTTCGCGACATCGGAAGTGACAACGATCATCTGGATGTGGTCTGGCCCGTGCGAGTACGCCAGCTGGCAGATGATCGCCCGCATCAGGCCCATCACCTGGTCGCGGTTGCCGTCCAGCGCATACCACGGCTCAACAAGCAGCGACACCATCTTGGGCAGGTTGTAAACCACGCTCTGGTAGCGGCCGAACTCCTGCAGTGCCTTACCGGTTACCGGCTCCAACTCGATGTCGGTCGGCATGTTCTGCGGCTCGCCCCAGGTCACCTCCGGCCGGGTCATGCCCACCCCGACCCGGGCGACCCCGAAGTTGAGGTCCTTACCGTCCGGCTTGCGTTCCCACATCCGTGACGATCCGACCGCTGCGGTCAGCGTCGTCGGCTCCGGGTGGAACCACCGGTAGTTGGCGTCCATGCTGTCGGCGGACTCTTGAGCGGTTTCGCGCAGCATGTCGAGCATCAGCATGAACTGGGCGCGCATCGCGTCCAGCTTGGGCCGGCTCATCTGTTGCTGGCCGCCGAAGCGACCGCCGAACATCATCATCGCGACGCCGCCGATCATGAAGATCGGGAAGATCGAACCAGCACCGAGGAACATCCGCGAGCCGCTGGCGACGGTCATGCCGACCATGCCGACCAGCAAGCCGACCACCAGCACGCCGACCACAATCAGCCACCACGGCTTGCCTTCCGGCGGCGGAACACTCAGCGGTGTCGGTAAGACAATGTTCTCGGGCCGAACCGCTGGTGCGCGCTCGGGCGTGGGGCGTGCAAATCCTTGTTTCACTTGGGTACCACCAACTCCGCTGGGCTCATATCGGTCGGAAGGGTGTCGTGGCGCACCAGCGCATCGGCGCGCGACAGCGCTGGGCCCGGTGCCAGCAGCCGCAACGCCACCCAGGGCGCTGGGCTCGGCTGCGATGTCAATCCGAGCGCCGAGCGGGCATCACGAGAGTTGTCCACGCCGAAACGGACACCGGAACTCGAGAGCCACCATAGGGATTCAGATGTCGACGACTCCGGGTCGTTCCCGGTGACGGAGACGAAGTTCGCGTAGCCCGGTCCGAAAAAGACCCGATCGGCTTCGCGGCCGGAATTGTCGGCCTTCACCAGCGAGACCACTTTGCCGGTGTCGCCGGCCTTCACGGGAATCGTCGGCCCGGAGATCACCTGGGTGCGGGCCCGCTCTTCACCGGCGGTTTTCTCCCACCACCAGCAAGTCGCCGGATTGTCGCGGATGTCCTGGACGTTCAGCGGGCCGTCGGGGTAGGCAGACAAATCCAACCCGTTGACCACCGGCATCTTCGCCAGTGACGCCGGCGCCACGACCACCGGCGCATTGCCCGACGGGGCCCCCGCGTTCTGCAGGATCTGGGCGACGACAGGTGTCACGGTTTGCACACCGTCAGCCAGCACCACCGAATACTGTTGCGGCCCACTGATTTGCGGAGTCACGATCACGGTTCCCACTGGGCCCGGTGCACCGGCGAAGCCGGCCGGCTTGCCGGCGTCGGGCACCTTGGGCACCGACAGCGCCGGGCCCACCGGCAGGGAGTCGTACAGCGCCCGGCTCATCGGCCGCGCCTGGTTGACGTTCTCCGGGGTCAAACCCAACGGCAGCAACACCGCGCGGTTCGACGAATCGATGCGCGACCGGCGACCCTGCCGGATCACCCAGGTGTCGTTGGCGTATCGCAGCACCACTGCGTCGGATCCGGTCAGCACGTGTCGGCGATTCGACAGGTCGGGCGTTCCGTCGATCACGGTGACGGTCACTGGCGACGGGGCTCCCACGCCCGCTGTCGGCGTCACCGAGTCGCACACCAGCCATGACGACGAGGCCGGGCTGGTCGGAGAGAAGTCCGAGGGCGCGCCGGGGATACCGACCAGCGGCCCGTGCGGCTGCTCGGCGATCTGACTCGACCGCACCTTGTGCGGGTTATCAGGCCGGCCTGCGATCAGCCGGGCCGACGCCAGGTTCAGCGCCGGATAAAGCTTGTCCCCCACCCGCACATAAAGTGCGCCGGAATCGCGGTCGGCGATGATCGGTGACTCGTTCATCTGCCCCGACGGGTTGATGAACGACCACAGCAACGCGCCCAGGCAGATCACCGCCGCGGCGGACACCGACGCCACCACGGCCAGCGTTTGACGCCGGCCCGGCTCGATCTCCATGCGGACCCGCCAGCGGGTCAACGCCATCGCGGTGCGGCGTGCCAAGAACTGGTAACCGGTTACCTGCGTCCGGGTGGAAAGTCCGAGGCCGTAGCCCGAACCGCCCTTTCCGCCGTTCGAATCAGCCACGGTTGATCACGCTCCAAGCCGACGGAAGGGATGAGTGCTGACTAGTCCCACAATTCACAGAATTAACCGTAAGGCACCCTGGGCTACCTCGCCACGCGAGCCGGTAGGCGCGGGTCTCGTTAGCCGCCGCGCCGGGAGTGGTCTGCGCCACAGTGCTGTCACCTGCCATCAAGTAGTGGGAGTTGTTGAAAACTTCACTGCGCATCGTACGGCGAAGAGCAAACTCCGGCCCTTTAAAAAATTGCCGTGAGGTGAACACTCGGGTCGCATTTCAGACATCTGATTAAGGAAGATGGCGGGATGGCCCAACTCGCACCGTCGTTAGTCGAACTCGCGGGGCGATTTGGGATCGCCACAGACTATGAGGACTGGAGTGGGCGCCGGGTGCCTGTCCCGGAAAGCACGCTGGTGGCCGTGCTGGCCGCGCTCGGCGTGGCAGCCGGCACCGAGCTGCAGCGCAGTGCGGCGCTGATGGCCCACGAACGCGCGTACTGGTCGCGTCCGTTGCCGCCCACCATCCTCGGCCGTGCCGGTACCCCGACGTCGTTTTGGGTGCATGTGACGCACGGTCATCCCGCCGAGGTGTGGGTGCAGCTGGAGGACGGTACGGTTCGCACCGGAATACGTCAGGTCGACAACTTCGCCCAGCCGTTTGATCTCGACGGGCGCTCGGTCGGTGAGGCCAGCTTCGTATTGCCCGGTGATCTGCCACTCGGTTACCACCGCGTGCATCTGCGTTCCGGCGCGCAGGAGGCCAGTGCCGCGCTGATCGTGACTCCAGGATGGCTGGGGATGCCGGAGCGGCTGGGCGCTCGCCGGGCCTGGGGGCTGGCCACCCAGTTATATAGTGTCCGGTCCAGCCAGTCCTGGGGCGTCGGCGACCTCACCGACCCCACCGACCTTGCGGTCTGGTCGGCTTCGGCGCACGGCGCCGGTTATGTGCTGGTGAATCCGCTCCATGCGGCCGCGCCGACCAAGCCAATGGAGCCTTCGCCGTACCTGCCGACGTCGCGGCGCTTCGTCAACCCGCTTTACCTACGCGTCGAAGCCATTCCGGAATTCGCTTACCTGCGTAAACGTCGCCGAGTGTGGCGGTTACACGACGATGTGCAACGCCACGCAGACGCGGTCGACGCCATCGATCGCGACGCGGCGTGGAAGGCCAAGCGGGCAGCTTTGAAGCTGGTCTATCGGGTCCCGCGCACGGCGGGACGCGAGCTGGCGTATGCCGCGTTCTGCGCCCGGGAAGGCGCTGACCTCGACGCCTTCGCCACCTGGTGTGCGTTGGCTGAGGAATACGGCGGCGATTGGCATCAGTGGCCGGAGTCGCTGCGGCATCCCGGCGCCGAGGGTGTTGCCGAGTTTGTCGCCGAGCATGCCGCGGCGGTGGATTTCCACCGCTGGTTGCAATGGCAGCTCGACGAACAACTCGGCGCCGCGCAATCGCAATCGGTGGCGGCCGGGATGTCGCTGGGCATCATGCATGACCTCGCCGTCGGCGTGCACCCCAACGGCGCCGACTCCTGGGCATTGCAGGACGTGCTGGCGCTCGGGGTTACTGCGGGAGCGCCGCCGGATGAGTTCAACCAACTGGGCCAGGACTGGTCGCAACCGCCGTGGCGCCCGGATCGACTGGCAGAGCAGGAGTATCAGCCGTTCCGCGCTTTGATCCGTAGCGTGCTGCGCCACGCGGGCGGAGTACGCATCGACCACATCATCGGGCTGTTCCGGCTGTGGTGGATTCCGCAGGGCGAGAAGCCCACCCAAGGCACGTACGTGCGATACGACCACGAGGCGATGATCGGCATCGTCGCACTGGAGGCGTACCGCGCAGCGGCGCTGGTGGTGGGCGAAGATCTCGGCACGGTCGAACCGTGGGTCCGTGACTACCTACGCGACCGGGGTGTGCTGGGCACGTCGATCCTGTGGTTCGAGCTCGACCGCGACGGTAACGGCGGTCCCCTGCCGGCCGAGCGCTGGCGGGAGTACTGCCTGTCGTCAGTCACCACCCATGACCTGCCACCGACCGCCGGCTACCTTGCGGATGAGCATGTGCGGCTGCGGGATTCACTCGGCCTGTTGACGCGGCCCGTCGAGGAGGAGCTCGCCGCCGCGAAAACCGAGCGGGCAGCCTGGATCGCCGAGCTGCGCCGCGTCGGCCTGCTATCCGAAGATGCGGACCTCGCGGACACCGTTCTGGCGCTGTATCAGTACCTGGGCAGAACGCCGTCGCGGCTGCTGGGCGTCGCATTGACCGACGCGGTCGGAGATCGGCGGACTCAAAACCAGCCGGGCACGACGGACGAGTATCCCAATTGGCGGGTTCCGCTCAGCGGCCCCGACGGCCAGCCCGTGATGCTCGAGGATGTGTTCACCAACCCGAGGGCGATCGCCCTGGCCGAAGCGATGTGTGCGCAGACGGCTGTCACTCCCGCCGAGCCCACCTGTTAGCTTTTCGATTGCGATGAGCGTCTTGAAATTCGGTGTCGTCGCCCCGGTTGCCGCCGGGGTCACCGCAGACCCGCGGTGGATGGCGGCGTTCGCGCGCCATCTCGAGGCGTGCGGGTTCGAATCGATCATCGCCGTCGAGCACACGGTCCTGGCCACCCGATACGACAGCGTCTACCCGTATGACCGCTCGGGGCGCGTCGAATTGGCGGCCGACTGCGCGATTCCCGATCCCCTTGACCTGCTGTCGTTTCTGGCCGCCCACACCGACCGGCTGGGGTTGGCCACCGGAGTTCTGGTGCTGCCCAACCACCATCCGGTGGTGCTGGCCAAACGAGCGGCGACCGTCGATGTGCTGTCCGGCGGGCGGCTTCGGCTGTGCGTCGGTGTGGGGTGGCTGCGCGAGGAGATCGAGGCATGCGGCACCGAATTCGAAAGCCGAGGACGCCGCGCCGACGAGCAGTTGACGGTGTTACGGGCGCTCTGGGACGACGGGCAACAGGGCGCGACTCATCATGGCGAGTTCTTTCAGTTCGAGAGCGTGGTCTGCAGCCCGAAACCGATTGCTGGACAGCATCTTCCGATACACATCGGCGGGCACAGTAAAGCGGCTGCCCGACGGGCCGGGCGCTTCGGTGATGGCTTTCAGCCCTTGGGCGTGGCCGGTGAGCAGTTGGACGGTCTGCTGACGCTGATGCGTGACGAGGCAACCGCCGCCGGCCGGAATCCGGGCGATATCGAAGTGTCCCTGGGGCATTCGGTAACCAAGATCGACGCCGAACGCGCCGAGAGGATCGCCGCGCAGGGCGCCGACCGGCTGGTTCTTGCCATGCCCCCGATCACTGATCTCGAGCAGGCCAAAGACGAGTTGTCGGCCTGCGCGCAACGCCTTTCGCTGACGACATGACGCTCGACGCGGCCGACCGGACCGCTCTCGCCGACTTGGTGCACCGGTACGCCGCCGGCGTTGACGACCGGCAATTTGACTGTGTCACTGACCTTTTCACTGAGACAGCCGAGCTGGTGCTGCCCGACCCGCCGGGTGAGCTAGCCCCTGTCCATATGCACTCCGGTCATGCTGAGGTCGGCGCCGCGATCGCCGCTGTCGCCGCCACCATCCGCACCGAGCACGCGATCGTCGGCGAGGTCTACGAGCCCGGCCCGCAGCCCGACCACGCCGGCGGGCGTATCGCCTGCATCGCGCATCACTGGACCCAACGCGGGGATCAGCTCACCGATGTGGTGTGGCATCTGCGCTACGACGACGAGTATCTGCGAACCGATGCCGGATGGCGGTTCGCCCGCCGCACGTTGACGATCAACGCCATCGAAACGCGGCCGATGCGCCAGGTCCGCCGTGGCTGAGTTCTAACAGATCGGCGGCCTTGGCCAGGCTTTCGGCTGGTTTGGTCATCCGGACGGCCACCTCGCGGGCTCGACTGCTGTAGTGCGGACTGAGCAGCACACGCAAATCGGCGACCAATGTCTCCATATTCGTGTCCGAAAAGCGCCGTCCGAAGCCAACTTCCAGTTGCTGCACTGCGGCGGCCCAGAGCGGCTGATCGAGCCAGTGCCAAAGGATCAGTGACGGGATTCCAGCACGCAGCGCCGCGGCGGTGGTGCCGGCGCCACCATGGTGGACGATCGCGCGGCAGGCAGGAAAGACCGCCGAATGGTTCACCACGTCAACAACTTTCACGTGGTCGGACGGCTCGACGGCGGTCGCGTCATTGGGTCCGGAGCAAATCAGCACCCGCTCCCCCAACTGCGCACAAGCCGCGCTGATCATCGGGAACATGTCGGCGGGCGAGCTGATCGGCGTACTGCCGAAACCGAAGTAGATGGGCGGTGTACCCCCGGCAATCCACGACAGCACCTCGTCGTCGTTGTCCGTCGGCAAGTCCAGAGTGAGCGCCCCGACGAAGGGGCGGTGTGGATCTACGTCAACCCATTGGGCTGTTGGCTGAGGTAAGCAGAATTCGTCGTAGGCCTGGATCGCCAACGATGCCGCTGCGGGTCCGGTTGCCTCGGGTAAGCCCAGTGTGCGGCGTTGGGCGTCTTCCGCGACCTTGGTCATCCGGGAAAACAGCCAGTCCGATGACCAAACCCGCTCTGGGAATGGATGCACCGCGGCCACCGGAATGCCGTAATACTCGGCGACATTGGCGGCCAACCCCTGCTCGTTGAAGCTCGCCAGCACCAGGTCGGCCCCTTTTGCCAGCGCCGAGAGCGTCGCACCCTTCTGCAGCTTGACTTCGGTGACATGCTCGACAACGTCGGGTACCACGCTGAACGGATTCTGCATCCTCGGCGCTATCTTGCGGACCAAATCCGAGCCGGGGTTCATCTCCTCTCGTGAGTCCGGACCGTAGGCGAAGCCGGCAAGCCCCGCCGACTCTATAAAGCCAAGTAGGTTCGGCGGGACCGCCATTCGCACGTCGTGATTGCGGCGCAGTAGCTCCGCAGCGACAGCGGCACACGGCTCGACGTCGCCGCGACTTCCGTACGCTGCCACCACAAATTGCATTGGCGGAACCTAACTCGTGGAGGTGCCCACATGTCCAGGCGGGCAACACGCGTAGGTCGTGCATGCATGCATCAAGCGCAGGACTTTAACCGTGAATACGGAGGTAGCACAGGATGTATTTCCGCATGTACGGATGGTCGCCTTAAAGGGCGAGTGTTTCCAATCACTTAGCCAATATTTACAGGGTGGAATTGAATTAATCGTGTATTTTCGGGCGCGTGACCACCACAGACGCTGATAGGGCTGACCGCGAGATTGATTCGACGGCACCAGGGCCCGCTGGCGAAGGTGCAAAGCTGGCGATAGGCACGCCGCTGCTGTCTGATCCCGACTTCCGCAATGAGATCCATACCGCCGAAGACACCATCGACGTGGAGACCTACGGCGGTGGATTCGATCTCACCAGGCGAGCTACCGCCCCGCGGCTGCGGGTGGGCCGAGACAAGTGGTTCAACTTGCTGTGGTTGATTCCGATTGGCTTCGCGTTGCTAGTCGCGGCGATTGCGATCGGCAAGGGGCTCTACAACATGCCGACCGTACGTGCTTTCGTCGATCGATACCCCGGCGCGGACAGCACCGGCGTCATCCCCGGGATGCCGGCGTGGCTCGGGTGGACCCACTTCTTCAACCTGTTCATGATGATGTTCATCATCAGGACCGGGATCCAGATCCTGTGCGACCACCCCCGCCTGTACTTCAGCCGCAACGCCACCCCCGGCAAAGACGAGTGGCTACGGGTCGGGCCACCCGTTCCTGACGACGAGCTGTGGACCGCCAACGCCGATACGGTCGCCTTGCCCCCGCAGCTTGGGCTGCCCGGTTTCCGGCATTCCATCGGGCTGGCGCGGTGGTGGCACCTCGGTACCGACGTCCTGTGGTTGGTGAACGGCGCGGTGTTCTATGTGCTGTTGTTCGTCACTGGACAGTGGCGGCACATCGTGCCGACCAGCTGGGACGTTTTCCCGAACGCCGCGTCGGTGGCGATCCAGTACCTGTCGTTGCATTGGCCGGCCGACAACGGCTGGGTGGCCTACAACGGTATGCAGCTGCTGGCCTACTTCACAACGGTTTTCATCGCTGCACCGGCCGCGCTGATCACCGGTCTCGGGATGTCGCCCGCGCTTTCGCAACGCGTGCACTGGCTCAGCAAGCGGCTCAGCATTCAGCACGCGCGCTCGCTGCACTTCTTGGTGCTGGTGTACTTCCTGTTCTTCATCCTCGTGCACGTCACTCTGGTGTTCGCGACCAGCGCGCTGAGAAACCTCAACCACATGTTCGCCGCGCGCGACGACAACAGCTGGATGGGTCTTTGGATTTTCGCTGCGGCGATGGTGGTGACCGCCATTGCCTGGGTTTGGGCCACACCGTTCACCATTCGCCATCCCCGCGTGATTCAGCGTGTCGGCTATGCGCTGGTCGGTCCGTTCCAGCGAGTACTGGAGAAGCTGGACCCCAAGCCGGGTGCTTTCACTGAAGAAGACATCTCGCCGCATCACTGGCGCAACGGCCGTCTGCCGGAAACGGTGGAGTACAAAGAGTTGGAGCAGAACGACTTTCGTGATTGGCGGCTGAAAGTCTACGGCTTGGTCGAACATCCGATGGAATTCTCGCTCGATGATTTGCACGCGCTGCCCTATCACGACCAGATCAGCCAGCACTTCTGCATTCAGGCATGGTCGGGTGTCGCGAAATGGGGTGGCGTGCAGATGAAGACGATCATGGACATCGTCAAACCGCTGCCCGAGGCGAAATGGGTGGTGTTCTACTCGATGGGTCTCGGAGCCACCGGTGGCATCTACTACAACGCGCATCACATCGGCCAGATGGACCATCACATGACGATGCTGGCCTACAACATGAACGACCAGCCGCTGCCCTATATGCACGGCAAACCGCTGCGGCTGCGCAACGAATTACAGCATGGCTTCAAACTGGTCAAGTGGATCAAAGGGATTGAGTTCGTCGCCGACTACTCCGACATAGGCAGCGGTTACGGCGGCTACAGCGAAGACCACAAGTACTTCGGGCGCCACCAAACGCTCTAGAGTCAGTCGGTCTTGGGTAGCGGAATGCCTTCGCTTGTCGAGAATTCCGCATCGCTTTGGGTCGACAGTCCCAGCGAGACCAGCGTCCGCGGGAAAAAGACATCGGTCAGGTAGGCCAGTGAAACCGCCCAGCGGTTGACGCCTCGCGGAATGGCGTACAAGTGATAGGCCCGGGTAACGAATTTCGCCGGGTAGCCGGACAACTGAATTCCCAACGGATTCGCCACCGCCTTATGGGGTCCAAGGTCGACCACCAGCCCCAGGTTGCGATGCTTGTAGTCCCGCTTCTTCCCGTGCCCGAGACTGGCGGCCACGTTGTCGGCCAGCACCTTGCCTTGGCGGATCGCGTGCTGGGCAGTAGGGGGCGTGATCTTGCCGGGCTGGGTCACGTCGGGCACCGCCGCCGCATCGCCGGCCGAGAACACGTCAGGATGCCCTGGTACGCCAAAATCGGGCTGCACCTTCAATCGCCCCTTCTCGGTCGGGAGGCCCAGCGCCTGGATGAGCGGAGCCGCGGTTACTCCGGTGACCCACGCAACGGTTCGGGTATCGATTCGCGAATCATCGCTTAGTACAACGTGATCCGGATGGACTTCGTTGAGCGTCACGCCCAACCGGACGTCGACTCCACGGCGTCGCAGCACCCGCATCGTGCGAGCGCCCAATTTCTCACCCACTTCGGGCATCACCTGCTTGGCAAGGTCAAGCAGGACGAATTTCACATCGGATCCGTCGAAGCTCATCTGCTTGGCTGCGGAGTCGGCCAGCGCACGAAGCTGCATGACCAGTTCTGTGCCGGAATAGGACGCCCCTACCACCACGATCGTGCGCCGCGCTTGCGCGAGTTCAGTGTCGGATTCGAGGCAGGACAACTCCAGCTGCTCGAGCACATGGTCGCGCAGGTAAAGCGCCTCAGCTGTCGACTTCAAACCCCTTGCGTAATCGAATAATCCAGGGATATCGAAAAGGCGGGTGACCGACCCGGGGGTCAACACGAGTCGGTCCCAGGACATTTCGCAGGAGCGCTGTTCTAGATCAGTGAACTGCAGCTGGTGCTGTTCGAGATCGACCTTATCGACACGCCCGCGCACTTTGCGCACCCCGTTGAGCGTGCCCGCCAGCGGGATCGTCACGAAGCGGGGATCGACGACCCCGCCGGCCACGTCCGGTAGCAGCGGCGTGTAGAGCATGTAGTCGACAGGCGAGATGATCGTGACCTCGACGTCCGATTTGCGTAATCGGCGTGCCAGTCGCCGTGCGCACTCGAAGCCGGTAAATCCGCTGCCCACGATCACCACCGACGTCACCATTTCCACTGTAGCGGCCACCGCAACCAGGGCCGCTACGCGCGGCACCGTTTTTTCGCGCCGTGATCCGGGTAGTCGACCGGAATGGGAGACACCACGCGCGACCCGATTGACCACCACCGGACCACCCGCCAGCGTGCGGGTGAATCGATGAAGAGCGGCTTGAAGACTCCCGGGCTTTTGCTATTGGGCGCTGGCCTAGTGGCATTCGTGATTTGTTTGGCCAGCTTCGCCCAACGAGCGGTCGCCGTCGGAGTCACCAGTGCCGCCGTCGCTTTGCTTGCGACCGGCGCCGGATTCGCCTGGCTGGGCATGGATTCGAGACGGATCCGTCAAGTACAGCGGGAATGGAGCGACGCCCACAACGCCGCGGAATAAGTCAGCGTGAGGCGACGACGCGGATGCGCTCAAGTCGAGGATCGGCTGAATCAGGCAGCGCCATCCCGGCTTTGTGGCCTGACCGCAAATAGTCGACGACGGCATCGTCGAGCAACTCGCCGGGAACCACCGCGGGTATTCCGGGCGGATACGGTGTGATCTGTTCTGCCGCAACGCGGCCCGCGGCCTTATCTGTAGAGACGAGCTCAGTGGGCCCGAAAAACGCGTCGCGCGGGAGCATGACGTTTTCCAACTGCAGCTCCTCGGGCGACGGCAAGTCGATTTCCGGTGGCGGGTCGAACGATTCGGCAGCTTTGCGCCAGGCTTCCAGCGCATCGACTAGCCGGTCGGCGGTCTTGCGATCACCTGCGAACGACAACGTCGCCAAAATGCGGCGGTGGTCAGCTAATCCGACGTCGATATGGCACTGCTCACGCAGCCAATCGCGGGCCTGATACCCCGGACGTCCCGGCCGCCGAGACGTCGATCAAGACTTGGAGGCGGTCGAGGTCATGCGAAGCCTCGGCGCCCAGAAGCTCGTCGTCCATGACCGCGACATCGGAGATCTGCTCGATGCGCTGCCGCACGTTCTTCGCCAAATGCAGTGCTGCACTGAGTAACTCGTGGCCATGCTGCGCCATCTGCCGCCGCCAACCATCCAGCGCGGCGTAAATCATCACATTGGGGCTGGTCGTCATCAACACGTCGGCGCATGCCGACAACCGATCCGGATCGACCAGATCGCCTTGCACGTGGTACACCGAACTCTGCTCGAAGCCCGCACCGATGTTGTGGACGCTGACCACGCACACGTCGGCGCCGGCGTCCATCGCCCACGTCGGCAGGTCGGGGTGGAACGGCAGATGAGCACCCCACGCCTCAACGACGATCAACGGCTTGCCGCGTTCATGACAGATCTCGGCGATGCGCTCGAGGTCGGCACAAGTGCCATACGGACTCGGGCTCACGATCAACGCGCCCGCAGCGTCGGGATGGTCTTCCCATGCCCGGCTTACCCGCTCGGGCGAGGGTGGATGGGAAAAGTGGCACGTGGAGAAGAAAGCGGTCGACGCACCGACCGCCTCGGCCATCAGTTTTTCCGCTTGCCTGAGGTACTGCCCGCTCGAGCGCCAGTCGTCAAGACCGCCCTTGCCAGCACATCGGCGCGGAATGGGTCGCGTCCCAGCACGTCCAACACCCGCTCGTCGGTCCCCCGGCCCAAGCGGTGTCCGGGCGGGCTGAACCCGTACCGGTCCAGGCGGTGATAATCGGCCAAAGCGTCTAACAGCGGCGCCTTGCTCTGGTCCATGGCTCCCGCATACCCATCCGGGAATCGATCAACCGGCCGCGCGGTTCATTGCAAGGCAGCCAGGTTGCAAACTGATTCATACACATCGGACTTGATGATTCTGGCGACGAGTCGCCCGATTGGCCCGTTCAACAGACCCCCCGAGAGGTCAGCGGTGAGGTGAAACGTCGACCCGGGATGGTTGTCAGCGACCGTCATCGCTACCGCGATGCGAATCCCGCCTCGGCCACGGCCGGATAATTCGATCGCTTTCGGCTCTTCGTAGCGAGTGACGGTCCAATGAATGACGTTACGAAATCCCTTGACCTTGATGCACGACGAGACCTTCGTGCCTTTGCCGATTTTGGACGGAATCGGACTGCGCCAGCCCGCGAATATCGTCATCCAGTCGCCGAACCGGTCCAAGTCGCATGCCAGCTTCCAGGCCGAGTCCGGTGCCAAGTCCGACGACGTCGAAACATCTACGCGAGCCATCGGTGCCACATACCCCGGCACGGCTGCGCAATAAACCGGAGGTCAGATGCCAGTCCAGGTTTGATCGAGTTGCTCTGCGACGTCAATAACTTGCGCCTTTTGCGACTGCGGCGAATCGATTTCTTCGGCGACGTAGTGCGCAATAAAGCGCCGGATCTCGCCATCGACCCCCGCGATGATGCGCAACAACTCGCCGCGGATGCTTGTCGACGACACGTGCACGGTGATGTCCGACGATCTCGGCTTGGCCACGTCGACGATCAGCAGCAGCGGCTCGGCGGCGCGTGCGGTCGCGGTCAACGCGATGTCACCGTTGACCCGAAACCGCTGCTTGTCCAGCCGCAGGTCGACCAGCAGATCGATCAGCAATGGGATGTGAATGTCGAACGTGATGCTGTCACCGACGTTACGGCTGACCTCCGGCTCTTTGATCGTCACGTGAGCGCTGACTTTGGCAATCCCGCCTGGGCCCTGGGCCATGGGAGGCATGTCGAACTCGTTGCCTGCGACCGCTTCGAAGGCGGCCCCGACGCGCTCCTCCGTCACGGCCACTTCGAAAAATCGCCGTCCAAAAGCCTCGTAGCTCACGTAGTCGTAGCCCTCCATAACTAGATACCGTCTCACGCCGCCTACCCGCCCGGCGACTGATCCGGTCGTGTCGCCTGCCTGCGGTGTTAAGCAAATACCGTCGCGGGTAATCCAGTGCGCGTGAAAGCGCAGCTACTGCAGGTGCACCGATGAGATTGCGCAGAAGCACCGTCGGCGGCCCAGGGTTCCGTCGTATTCGCCGGGGCCGTGGCTTTTCCTACGTCGACGCGCAGCGCGACTGCGTCGACGACGCGGATTGCCTGGCGCGGATCGAGGCGCTGGTTATCCCGCCGGCGTGGAAGAACGTGTGGATCTGCCCGTATCCCAACGGCCACATTCAAGCGGTCGGCACCGACGACGCGGGCCGCCGCCAGTACATCTACCACGAGCAGTGGCAGGCCGAAAGGTCCGAGGAGAAATACGACCGCGCCGTCAGCCTGGCAAAGCATCTTCCCGACTGGCGCCTCCACCTTCTGACCGACCTGCGTGGCCGCGGGCTGGGACGCGATCGCGTGCTCGCGTTGGCACAGCATTTGATCGATCAGGGTTACTTCCGGGCCGGCGGCGAGGAGTACGCCCAAGAGAACGGTAGCTTCGGATTGGCCACGCTGCTGCGTGACCATGTACGGCTGCACCGGGAGAGCGTGGAATTCGACTATCCCGCGAAAAGCGGAGTGCGGCGGACGATTTCGCTGGAAGATCCGCTCGTGATCAAGGCAGTGGGTGCGCTGTTGCGTGCCGAAACCAAGATTCCGCGGCTGCTCGTGTATCGCACTACAGATGGCTGGTCCGAAGTACACGCCGACGATCTCAACGCCCGCTTTCGGGAACTAGTGGGTGAGGAGTTCAGTGTCAAGGATCTGCGGACGTGGCATGGCACCGTGTTGGCCGCCGAGGCCTTCGCCGTGGCCCGAGAGCCGACGTCAAAGACCGCTCGCCGTCGCGAAGAAGCAGCTGTGATGCGCGCGGTGGCCGAAGAATTGGGTAACACGCCCGCGGTGGCGCGGCGCTCCTATGTGGATCCGCGCGTCGTGACGGCCTACGAGCAAGGCCTGACCATCGCCCCGGCATTACGCCGAATCAAACGCCAGCGAACGCCAGAGGCCAAACGCGAGACAATCGAGCGAGCCACCGCGCGGATGATCAAACGTGTCACGCGAAGTGAGCGATAACGCGCGAAAGTGGTTGCTGCCGAGCCTGATTGCGAAAGTCAGATGCTGACCGATCGTTCTCCGCGCACGAAATATGCTGCGACGACGACGATCGCGCCGATCACAGTCACCGGAATGGTCCACGACCGTCGACTGGACAGCGCCGACTGGCACTCGGCCACGAAATCGGTGTGCGGGATGACTTGGTTGAGGATCGGGATGTTTGCCACCGACTTATTGTTGGCCTCGCGGGCGTTAGACAAGTTCGAGATCGCGGCGCTTCCACAGCCGAGGCTGCCGCCGTTGCCGTCCGATACCGAGACCGGCACAAACAAACCGATGATCCCAACGACCAGGACCACCGCCCCCACCAACAGAACCAACCGCCGCAACGTCACGTCGTGCTCCTTCGCCGGTTTATTTGCTGGAGAGCTACCCATTGGCTGGCTACGCCAAACGTCTGACGCTGCCAGCCTTTGCGGCATGAACTGTGAGAGAATTCGACTGTCGCACCGGCGCGAACCGGGCTGGGCGATTTGGGTCGCGTTGTCAACCGCGCCACACATGGACCCCCGTTGAAATCCCGATGCTTCTTCGATCCCGGCCTTGGCCTACAGGCCGGCAGAACCTGGAGGTGTTTTTGAGTCCGATCGAGGCCATGCTTACCTGGGTCGGTGGCGCAGAGCGCCGCGAACTCGACGAACGTCACGAGCGATCCGCGCACGCGATCGCCGGCGTAGTCGTGATCCTCAATGCCGCACTGACCTGGCTGATTTCCACGCTCGCAGTGGTACAAGCAACACACTGGCCGGCGCTGGCCATCATGCCGTTCACCCTGGTGTTCGGCCTGCTGGTCGCGGCGATCACCCGCGGCGTAGCGAGCGGACCGATCCGCGGGCCGCGTGCACTCACGGGCCGTGGACTGGTGGCTGTCGCTGTCGGTGTGGCTGTTGGTGAGTTCGCCGCTCTGGCGGTGTTCTCCGGGTCGATCGACCGCCACCTCGAACTGCAGGCTGCGCGTAACGCCGACTCCGCCCCGGCGGTGGTGCAGGCATCGGCCAGCGTTGCGCAGCTGCGCAGCAGCCAGGCCGCGCTCGACAAGGCGGTCGATAGTGCGCGCATTCACCGCGACGAAGCGCTGGTGGTGGCGCGCTGCGAATACCATCCCAGCCCGGCGTGCCCGCAAACCCGCATTACCGGGGTGCCCGGTTCCGGGCCCGAAACCCGAACGGCCAACGAGCTTCTCGCCGATTCCCAGCGAGAACTGGACACCACGATTGCCGCTCGCGACCGCCAAGCCGTCGAGCTGGACAGGAAAATCAGTGACGGTGAGCGAGCCGTCTCTCGAGCGCAGCAATCCGCGACCGCCGATGCTGACCGTGGCCTCGGCTCGCGATGGCTGGTAATGCAGGACCTGACGCTGGCCAGCGCCGGCGCACTAACGCTGCGGCTCTTGACGATCGCGTTCTTCACTCTATTGAGCCTGCTGCCCTTGATACTGCGGCTATGGCGCGGTGAAACGGCCCATGACCGCCACGCCCAAGCGCGCGCCGAACGCGAACGCGCCGAGCTTGAAGCGGAAACAGCGAT
>DAIODV010000026.1:0-1105 GCA_036746615.1 Mycobacterium sp. | reverse complement strand
ACCGGCGCCTGCCGCCGGCACCAGGTGCAGGTCGCGATCGCGGTCAAGCGCGCCGAGGTACGTGCGGCGGCCGAGACGATGTGGGCCGAACAGCAATTGGCCCAAGCCCGGATGGCCGTCGAGGCACAGACCGAGATCGACCGCGCGCAGCTACGCCAACGCGTGAGCGCAGCCCTGGAAAGCGCCACCCCCGTCGCCGAACCAATTGAGGAAGAAATGTACCTACCGATCGCCGCTGAGGCGGAGGCCGCGAGCCGCGCCGCTATCGGATCGCCTGACGCGACAGAGACACCGAACCTGCCAGCCACAGCGGAATCAACCGAGGTGCGCGCGACTCCGCCGATTCCCACCATTCCCGATGTCACCAGAGCTGCCGCGCGCTGGATTCGTCCACTGGTTCCGGGCATTGTCGCCCGCGCAATCGACACGTCTACGCACCCGCTACGGACTGCGCGTCAGGTGTTCGAGGAGGTCGAGGAAATCACGTTCTCGCTCAAACGCACTCATAAGGTCGTCGTCGACACCGAGGAAAGTGCCCGGCCCGCCCCATCAGGCGGATCGACCGCGATCGGCGCCAACACCAGCGCCAGCGACGATCACTTCGCCGCGCAGACGGTGCCGTCAGAGCGGCTGGCCGCGAAGGACGTAGACGACTGGGCGTTGGCCCCGCGTGACCCGCAACCCGGGCTGACGGAGCGTGCCGGACCTCCCGAGGTGCGTGCGGCCGACGGACCGCGACAATTGCCGCCTGCCAGGTAAATCGAGCCACGGCGCCGTGTTGTGATCGAAAGCTCAAATTAACTACTGCACAGGCGTTGCAAAGCAATATCGCTCACCAGCGAAAATAACCCTTTCTTTGAAATCGTTTCTGTCGTAAGGTTGCGGAACTGAGACGAAAATCAGCGAAAACAACGAACTGCGCAATCTTCTACGTACGTCTAATCTCTGAATTCTAAACCGCCTCTACCAGCATCTTTCGTAGCGAAATGTAACGCAGCTCATTACTCCCTAGCAAAGTGACGACCGGCACAATTTTTGGCCGGCTTTGATCTTGTTGTTAATGTCCCGGCCCATGTTTTTAGACGCAATCATGGCTGTGGTTCAG
>DAIODV010000025.1:0-18380 GCA_036746615.1 Mycobacterium sp. | reverse complement strand
GCGCTTGGTCTGCTGGCCGCCGGCCTTGATCAAGACCTGTTGGCGCCCTTAGGCCTTGGTGCGCTGCTCGACCCGATCATCGACGGCCTGGTGGGTTCGCCGTTCGCGTGATCTCGGCGCTGTAGCGCCTTGGTGGTGACCATCTGGCTGGCGAGGCCACCCGTCGCGCCAGCCAGATGGCCGCTAACGCGATGAAGCGGCCGCGTTCACCCGCGGGCGCTCTTCGTGCCAATCCCGTTGAGCGACAACTCGCTCGGTGATCCGGTCGAGGGCGGCGTCAACCTGAGCCCGATCAGGCCGTCCATCGAATCCCGGAGAGCGGGCCAGTTTGTTGACGATCCAGTCCCGCAGCAGGTCCGAAACCAAACCGACTTGTTGGTGGCCTGATGGCGTGAGCCAGAGGCGGTCGAGGTCTTGCTCGACGTAGCCGGAGCGAACCAGCCGCTCGACCGTCGGTTCCAGGATTTCGTACGGCACGCCCAAGTCGTCGCCGATAACCGTCAGGTGTGCGACACCGAAGAGCCGGGCATAGCGCTGGATACGCAGCGCGGTCCACAGCCCGGCGACATCGAGCCGGCAATCTGGTCGCATGGCTATGCTGCGCAGCCGCATGCCGGGAGGGGTGCCCCGCAACATCCGTCCGATCGCGGCTTCGAGCAGTTGCTCGGATGATCGGCCGGTCGGCATCGCGAATCCCTCGCCGAGATCGGTGGCGTTATGGCTGATATCCCGAAGCGGCACCTCGCGCAGAAACGACGCCAACAGAAAACCGGCGAGTGCCACCGGGGCCGCCCAGAGAAACACTCGCGACAGCGACTCGGCGTAGGCCGCCACGATCGGCGCCGCGACACCATGCGGCAGTCGATGCAAAGCCTCCGGAGAACTAGCGGCAACGGCGGGCGCCCGGCTGGCGATCAGGGCCGGGCCGAGCCGGCTGTGCAGAAAATTTGTGAACAGCGAACCGAAAATTGCGGCGCCGAACGACCCGCCGATCGTGCGGAAGAACGTCACCCCGGAGGTGGCCACCCCGAGATCGGTGAAACTCGCGGTGTTCTGCACGATGAGGATAAGCACCTGCATGCACAGTCCGATACCGGCGCCCAGGATGAACAGGTACAGCGACTGCAGCAATGCCGAGGTCAGCGGGCCCATGCGTGAGAGCAGCACAAAGGCCACCACCATCACGGCTGTCCCGGCCATCGGGAAGACCTTGTACCGGCCGGTTCGGCCGACAAGGATGCCGCTGCCCATCGATGTGGTCAGCATGCCGACCACCATCGGCAGTGTACGCAGTCCTGACGCTGTTGCCGAAACGCCGTCAACGAATTGCATGTAGGTCGGCAGGAAGGTCAGCGCACCCAGCATGGCGAAACCGACCACGAACGACAGCACACAGCAGACGGTGAACACCGGATCGCCGAACAGCCGAGTCGGCAGAATCGGTTCGGAGACCCGGCTTTCCACCCAGACGAAAACGCCCAGGGCCACCGCCGAGCCGACGAACAACCCGATGATCGTCGCCGAACTCCATGGGTAGGTGGTGCCGCCCCAACTTGTGGCCAGGGTCAGACCGGTCGCGCCCAAGCCAACGAACAGGATCCCGATGTAGTCGATCATCGGTTTCGTGCGCGCAGCAATCGACGGAATCGCCGCAGCCGCAACGAAAAACACGACGATCGACACCGGCACGTTGATCCAGAACGCCCACCGCCACGTGAGATGGTCGGTGAAATAGCCACCCAGGAGCGGACCGATCACGGTCGTCACACCGAACACCGCGCCCATGGCGCCCTGATAGCGGCCGCGGTCGCGCAACGGAATGACCTCACCGATCAGCGCGGTGGCCGTGACCATGATCGCGCCGCCACCGAGACCCTGCAGCGCCCGGGCCCCCACCAGCATCGCCATCGACTGCGAAATCCCGCACAGCACCGATCCGACGACAAAGAATGTCACCGCCGCCTGAAACACCCGCTTGCGGCCGAACAGGTCACCGAGTCTGCCGGCCAGCGCGGTCATGATCGTCGAGGCCAACAGATAACTGGTGACGACCCACGACTGATGGCCGGCGCCGCCCAGGTCGGCGACGATCGTCGGCAGCGCGGTGGCGACGATCGTTTGGTCCAGTGCCGCCAGCAGCATTCCCAGCATGATCGCCAGAAAGACGAAATTGCGTCGCCGGGGACTGATCAGTGTGCTACCGGATTCGGCATCCGGGCTGGCAGCGGTCTGCGCTGTCATGCTCGTCATGCGTGCCTTCCCGTCGGGCAATCACACTCAGGGTGCCCACCGGAAGCCAGTGACAACCTTCGGCCGAGTTCGACCCAAGCCTGCCAGCGCTACGCGCGATCCGCGCTCAACGCGCGCGGCGTGTCACACCGTCGGCGGCCGAGCCACGCACTGTGCGGAATACAGCTGCTCGCCCAGCTTGTCCATCAATTCCAACTGCGTTTGCAGATAATCGATGTGACCTTCTTCGTCCTCGACGATCTTTTCGAAGATGTTCGCGCTGGTGCTGTCCTGCTTCTCACGGCACAGGATGATCGCCGGGCGGAGACGGTCGACCACCTCATGCTCGAGGGCCAGGTCGCTCTCAAACTGCTCGCGCAGTGTTTGGCCAACCCGCAACGATCCGATGCGCTGATAGTTCGGCAAACCGTCGAGCAGCAGTATTCGGTCGGTCACCATCTCGGCGTGTCGCATCTCATCGAATGACTCTTCGCGGGTGCGGCTCGCAAGTTCGGTAAAGCCCCAATTCTCTTGCATTTTGGAGTGCAAGAAATATTGATTGATTGCGGTGAGCTCGCTCGTCAATTGCTCGTTGAGCAGACGTAAGACTTCGGGATCGCCTTGCATTATTGCTCCTGTCTGGGTGCCACCGCGGCTGTTGCGGTTACGCTACCCCAGGCCAAAGCCGTTGTCACCCAAGGTAATACTCACTCAGGTCAGCTTTCCCTAAGTAAAGCAAGGCTATGTTGAGTACGTAACTCATCGCAGAAATTTATCGGCTAGCAGTGCCGTACAAAGTGGGACGCCTAAACGCGAACGGCGGGGTCGGGTAACCCGGCGAGTGTGATGATCAGCGCGATCCAGGCCGCCAGCGCCGCGATCGCCGCGCCGATGAGCACCTCCAGCACCAATCCCGTCACGAGTGTCGTCCGGCGACGCTGCTTATCACCCCTGCAGGATGTGACACGACGTCGGATCGGCGCCGAAGCCACTTAGGTTAGACTGCACTAACTAGGTTAGGTTAGACTCTACTAACATGCGGGCTGGTCCTTCGGGCGGCGGAGTCGAATCGACGGAGGTGTGCTGATGTACGTATGCCTTTGTGTCGGTGCCACCAGCCAGACGGTATGTGACGCTGTCGCCCGCGGTGCGTCGACGTCCAAAGAGGTCGCTGCGGCCTGCGGGGCCGGCACTGACTGCGGACGCTGCCGACGCACACTGCGGGCGATCATCGCGGAGGCCGCGCAACTGGAGACCAGCGGCTCGCGGTAGAGATCAGTTGCCACGCTTGCCGGTGAAATCGGCCAGCGCCTGCGCGTTGGCCTGACCGCCCAGCAACTGAGCGAACTGGTCGTTTTCCCGAGCGGTTGCTGCCGCGATCTCCGGGCGAGTCGGTTCGACGATGGTCCGTTTGACCGCGATCAAGCTCGAAATCGGCCGAGACGCAAGGATCTCGGCGTGCCGGCGGGCATCAGCAATCAGCTCGGATGGCTCACATACCTTCCACACCAAGCCCATTCGTAGCGCCTCTTCGGCGCTCACCCACTCCGAGGACATCAACAGCCAGGCGGCGTTTTGCCGGCCCATCAACTGCGGCAGTAGATACGACGATGCCGCTTCCGGCGCCACCCCGAGGCTGGTGAACGGGCACTGCAGCCGAGCCGTTGACGACATGAACGCCAGGTCGGCGTAGCCGAGAATGGTGGTACCGATCCCGACGCCGACGCCGTTCACCGCGCAGATCAGCGGCTTGGGAAACCGGGACAGCGCATCGATCATCGTGGTGAAATGCGATCCCTGACGGGCCATTTGCGGATCACTGATACGCGCTTGCATCTCTTTGAGGTCGTTGCCGGCGCTGAATGCCCGTCCGGCTCCGGTCAACAGCACGACTGCGATTTCGGGGTCGTCGGCGGCTGACGTCAGCGCTTCGGCGGTGGCTTCGTAGAGCGCCTCGTTGAAGGCGTTGAGTGCCTCGGGCCGGTTCAGAGTGAGGGTGCGCACCCGGTTGTCGTCTTCGCTGCGCAGGATCACGGGTGTCTCCTCACGTCGTGAACGGTGTTTTCAGCACGTAGCGGCTGGTCGGCACGGTGTCGATGTTCTCGTTGGCGCCGAACGCCGATGTGCTCGCCACCATCCGGCTCACCCGGTGCTGCAGGTCGGCATCGTCGGCGGCGCCGAAAAACGCCTTCAGATCAGTGATCGCCTCGGCCGGAAACAGCTCTTCGACGATGCCCGCCAAGTCCGGCGCGTCCGGCGTGAGCGATCGCACCACAGTGTTCTGCGTGTAACCGAACGTCGACTGCGTCTCGATCGCCACCGGCGTGTGGTCGTGCTGCCAGCGGGTCAGCCAGGTCGCCTGGTCCAGCTCTGCAGGCCGGCGCAACAACGCGATGTTGGCCAAACCCGTTGTGCGATCACCTAATTGGAGTGACGCCTGCAGCGGTACCGACTCGGTGACCAGATAGGCCGCGAGGTGATCGCACTCCACCTCGAGCATCCGCAACGCCGCCGCGATCTGCTCGCCGTAGCACTGCTGGGTCCACATGCTCACCACCGCGGCCACCGGCGGGTCAAGCGTTGTGAGCGTCATCAGTGAATGACGCACCGCTTCGTCGCGGACATTGACAGCCAAACCGGCGACACCCAGCCGAAGAATCGCATCAGCTACCGGTCCGCGCTGCCGTTGGCACCAGTCGTCGTCGCGGTCCGGCGCCATCAGCAGCGCTACGACTTTTTCCATACCTTCTCCATCAGTCCCGGGCCCACCGCGGCAGGATGAAAACCCCTTCGGCTTCCACCGTGACACCCTCCTCGTCGGCGAGATGACCTGCGGCGAAAGTTTTCACGCCGTCGACGCGGGTAGTTATCGCTTCGGCGTGCAGCTGCCCAAGCCGGGTGGCCCGCACGTAGCGCAAGCTGATCGTCCCGGTCAGACGCGGATTGACGCCGTCGCTGGCGGCCTCCCCCAGCAGGTGATCGAGAACCAGGGCGGCGACGCCGCCGTGCACATGCCCGGGTGGTCCCTCGTAGGCGGCGCCGAGGTGAAAATCGCACCACGCCTTGCCGGAGTCGTCGCGATGGATCACCACCGGAGGGGCGATCGGATTGCGAACTCCGACGACGGCGTTACCCCAGGCCATCCGCTCGCCCGTGGCCAGGTAGCGCACCCCGAAAGTCCCGTCGAGTTGGTTTTGGCGCAGACGTGCGGTCGCCGAGTCGATCTCGGCCTTGGCCGCTGCGACGACGTCAGCGCCGGCCTGAGTCCTGACAGTCGCGTCGATCAACTCGCGCACCGACTGGGTCAACGGCTCGTATAGGGCTCGTAGCCGTTCCATGTCCTCGGCGCTGATGTCCTCCAGCGTGAAGTCCAGCATGGGAAAACTAGAACACGTTCACTTTGGGCGCCGTTGGCGGGGTGCCACTAGCGGGCCGGACGTACCTGTGGGTCGACGCTGATCAGCTGGCCGATCAGCTCGGCAAGCTGTCGGTAAGGCCCGTCGCGGCCGCTGGACGAGCGAAACACCAGCCCGATCCGCCGGCCGGGACGGGGGGTGGCGAAGTAGGCCAATTCCAGCCTGCTGCGCGCGGTCTCGACAGGCACCGCGCTCTGCGGGATCAACGTCACGCCCAGCCCGCCGGCCACGCATTGCACCGCCGTCGCGAGTGAGGCTGCCCGGGTGTTGGCCAACTCGGCATGCACGCCCGCCTTGCGACAGACGTCGAGGGCTTGGTCGCGCAGGCAGTGCCCCTCGTCGAGCAGCAGCAGCGGCAGCTCCGCCAGCGCGGTCGGCGGCACCCGCCGCTTGCCCGTCAACGGATGCCCGGGCGGCAGTGCGAGGACGAAATCCTCGTCGTAGATCGGGATTTCGGTGATGCCGCCGGCGTTGGCGGGCAACGCGATCAGCGCGGCGTCCAGGGATCCTTCGCGTAGTCCGGTGAGCAGGCGCTCGGTCTGGTCTTCGATCACCCGCACGGTCAGCGCCGGCAGCCGGTCTGACAGCCCCGCCAACAGCGTCGGAAGCACATACGGAGCCACGGTCGGGATCAGTCCCAGCCGAATGCTGCCTTGGAGCGGATCGGCGGCACCGGCAGCCGCGGCGGCGAACGCGGTCATCGATTCGATCACCGCAAGGGCGTGCGGCAACAGGTGCCGGCCTTCCGCGGTCAGGAAAACTCGGCGGGTCGAGCGCTCAACGAGGTGCACGCCAAGACCGGCCTCCAGCGCCGACAACGCTTGCGATAAGGTCGACTGGCTTACACCGAGAGTCGTTGCGGCGCTGCCGAAATGCTGCTTTTCTGCGACCGCGACGAAGGCCCGGAGCCCGGCGATCGTCGGCTGATAACTCTTATCGGGCATGCCTATCAGTGTAGTGGGAAATATCACCTTTAATTCTAAGTCGAGTTACGGCACTATGGATCTTGGAAAACTTGACTAAATCCAATCTTCGATAAGGAGCGACATGGCACTGCTGACAATCGGCGACCAATTCCCCGCCTACCGGCTGACCGCGTTGATCGGTGGCGACTTGTCGAAGGTCGACGCCAAGCAGCCCGGCGACTACTTCACCACCATCTCCAGCGACGACCACGAGGGCAAGTGGCGGGTGGTCTTCTTCTGGCCGAAGGACTTCACCTTCGTGTGCCCCACCGAAATTGCCGCGTTCGGGAAACTCAACGACGAGTTCGAGGATCGCGACGCGCAGGTGCTCGGGGTTTCGGTGGACAGCGAGTTCGTCCACTTCCAGTGGCGCGCACAGCATGAGGACCTCAAGAAGCTCCCGTTCCCGATGCTTTCGGACATCAAGCGCGAATTGGTCGAGGCGACCGGTGCGCTCAACGACGAGGGCGTTGCGGACCGGGTCACGTTCATCGTCGACCCGAACAACGAGATTCAGTTCGTCTCGGTGACCGCCGGTTCGGTCGGCCGCAACGTCGATGAGGTACTGCGAGTGCTCGACGCGCTGCAGTCCGACGAGTTGTGCGCCTGCAACTGGCGCAAGGGCGACCCGACGATCGACGCGGGCGAAGAGTTGAGGAAGTCGGCCTGATGAGTATCGACAACCTGAAAGACGCGCTGCCCGAATACGCCAAGGACCTCAAACTCAACCTCGGCTCGATCAGCCGCAGCACCGTGCTGAGCGAGGAGCAGCTGTGGGGCACCCTCCTGGCTAGTGCCGCGGCGACGCGGAATACCCAGGTGCTGAACGAGATTGGTGCCGAGGCGGCCGACTACCTATCGTCCGAGGCGTATCAAGCGGCGTTGGGCGCCGCGTCGATCATGGGCATGAACAACGTCTTCTACCGTGGCCGCGGCTTTCTCGACGGCCGCTACGACGACCTGCGCCCCGGATTGCGGATGAATGTCATCGGTAATCCGGGCGTGGACAAAATCAACTTCGAGCTGTGGTCGTTTGCGGTGTCGTCGATCAACGGGTGTGGACACTGCGTAGCGGCGCACGAGCACACTTTGCGCGAGGCCGGCGTCGACCGCGAAGCGATCCTCGAGGCCCTCAAGGCGGCCGCGATCGTGGCCGGGGTCGCGCAGGCGATTACCACGGCTCAGACGCTGGCGGCTGCCGGGTAGGCGCCCCCGTAGACTTCGGCTCTGTGGGCTTGAGCGAGTTCGATCTGCAACGTTTGCGTCGCTGTGTCGAACTGGCCCAAACCGCACTCGACAATGGGCACGGCCCCTTTGGCGCGATGCTGGTCGACGCCAAGGGCCGTACCCTCTACGAGGACCACAATCGCGTCACGGACGACGACCAGACGCTGCATGCGGAGCTGGGAATCATCCGCTGGGCGCTGGCCAATCTGGCTCCGGTTCACCGCATCCGGACCACCGTGTATACCTCGTGCGAGCAGTGTCCGATGTGCGCGGCCGCGCACGCCTGGGCCGGTCTCGGCCGCATCGTCTACGCCACGTCGTGTGCGCAGCTGACCCAATGGCTGGCCGAGTGGCAGGTGCCCGCACCGCCGGTGGCGATGCTGCCGGTCAACACGGTGGCGCCCAGGGCGGTGGCTGATGGCCCGGCGCCCGAACTGGAGGCGGAGATCAAAGCCCTTTACGAAGCCAGGTACCGCCGGTGACGTTGCCGCCGTGGGTTCGGCATGTGATCTGGTGGCATGTCTATCCTCTCGGGTTCGTGGGTGCTTTCCCAGCGGCGACGCCCGCGGACCCGGGTGAACACCGGCTGCGGCGGATTGCTGAGTGGTTCGACCACGCCATTCAGCTCGGTGCGTCGGGGGTTGCACTTGGCCCGATATTCGCCTCGCGCACACACGGTTACGACACCACCGACCACTACCGCATCGATCCTCGCCTCGGCGATGACGACGACTTCGATTACCTGGTTGATGAGGCACATCGGCGGGGCTTGCGAGTTTTGCTCGACGGGGTGTTCAACCACGTCGGTACGGACTTCGATGCGGCGCCAAAGTGGTTTCGCGACTACACTTTCGAAGGACACGAGGGTCTGCTCACGCTGAACCACGACAACCCCGAGGTCGCCGACTACATCGCCGACGTCATGGCGCATTGGTTACGTCGAGGTGCTGACGGCTGGCGTCTGGATGCTGCCTACGCTGTGCCGCAACAATTTTGGGCTGAGGTTTTGCCGAGGGTCCGCGAGCTCCATCCGGATGCCTGGTTCGTCGGAGAGCTCATCCACGGCGACTACGCCGCAGTGGTTCACGAAGCCGGCTTCGACTCCGTGACCCAGTACGAACTCTGGAAGGCGATCTGGAGCAGCCTCAACGACGGAAACTTCTACGAGCTGGACTGGGCGATGCGGCGCCACAACGCTTTCGTGCAAAGCTTTCCGCCGCTGACCTTCATCGGCAATCACGACGTCACCCGCATCGCCAGCCAACTTCAGCGTCCCGAACACCTCGCCCACGCGCTGGTGCTCCTGATGACTGTGGGTGGCATTCCCAGCATCTATGCCGGCGATGAACTCGGCTACCACGGAATCAAGGAGGAGCGATTCGGCGGAGACGATGCGGTGCGTCCCGAATTCAGCTCTCCCCCAGCACAACTGGATACGCATGGGAGGCAGGTGTGGGGCCTGCATCAATACTTGGTTGGTCTGCGGCGGCGCCACTCTTGGCTGCACGCTGCGTCGACATCGGCGCTGCGACTGGATAACCGCCATTACGTGTACCAGTCGCGAGACGGCGACGATTCGCTGATCGTGGCTCTCAACATCGACGGCGCCGCATTAGAGATCGTTTTGGGCCAGCTGGGCGTCGGGCACGCGCAAGTGATCGCCGGAAGTGGCATGCCGCCAGAGGAAGTCGTCGACACGGTGTCGGTCGAGCCACATGGCTGGCGCATCCTGCGGCCCGTTTAGGTCAGCCGCTCGAGCGTGAGCGGATCTTCCTCGCCGTGGTAGTAGCGATCGAGCAGTTCGACAAAGTCCTGATTGTCTTCGGTCGCGTGCGCAAACAAGGTCATCGATGAGCGCACCTTCATGTCGTCGGGCGACCCGAAGATCTCGCCGATCGAGCGGCCTTGCACGGTGTTGACCAGCTGCGTGCATTCGTGCAATCGCGGTCCGAGCAGCTCGTGGCGCAAATACGCCCGCGCTTCGTCGAGCGAGGAGATCGCGTACCGCGCCGCCGTCGGGCTACTGCCCAGCCCGGCGATCTGGGGGAAGATAAACCAGATCCAATGGCTGCGTTTGCGGCCCGTCCGCAACTCGTCGAGGACATCTGGGTAAACCCGTTCTTGCGCATCGACGAAACGCTGGAGATTAAAGGGGTCGCTTGCGGATTCCATATGTCCTACGGTGGCACAGTGGTCAAACGGCGCGTGCCGAAGGTGAATGACCTCGCGCCACTGATCCGGTTCCGCAAGCCCAGGTTCGACCGCACTCAACGCAGGCTCGACGAGGCGCAGACCATCCACGATCTGCGGCGTATCGCCAAGCGGCGGACACCGCGGGCTGCTTTCGATTACACCGACGGCGCGGCAGAGGATGAGATCTCGTTGGAGCGCGCGCGACAAGCCTTCCGCGACATCGAGTTTCATCCTACGATCCTGCGCGACGTCAGTACCGTGGCGACGGGCTGGCAGGTGCTGGGCAAACCGGTAACGATGCCATTCGCGATCGCGCCCACCGGCTTTACCCGGCTGATGCACACCGAGGGCGAGATCGCCGGAGCCCGGGTGGCTGCCGCGACAGGGATCCCGTTCTCGTTGTCCACTCTCGGCACCGCCTCAATCGAAGAGGTGGCGGCCACTGCAATGCATGGCCGCAGGTGGTTTCAGTTGTATATGTGGCGCGATCGGGACCGCTCGATGGCGCTGGTGCGACGGGCCGCCGACGCCGGGTTCGACACCTTGCTGGCCACTGTTGACGTCCCTGTCGCCGGCGCGCGGCTGCGCGATGCGCGCAACGGATTGACAATCCCGCCGGCGTTGACGCTGCGCACCGTGCTCAATGCCGCGCTCCGCCCGCACTGGTGGTTCGACTTGTTGACCACCGAACCGCTCGCTTTCGCGTCGCTGGATCGGTGGTCGGGCACCGTGGGCCAGTATCTGGACACTATGTTCGATCCCAGCCTGACGTTCGACGACTTGGCGTGGATCAAAGCGCAGTGGCCCGGCAAGCTCGTCGTCAAGGGCATCCAAACCCTTGACGACGCCCGCGCCGTGGTAGATCGCGGCGTCGATGGCATCGTGTTGTCCAATCATGGTGGCCGCCAGCTTGATCGGGCTCCCGTCCCGTTTCATCTGTTGCCCGTTGTGGTGCGTGAACTTGGCAAGGACACCGAGATCCTGGTGGATACCGGCATCATGTCCGGCGCCGACATCGTCGCCGCGACCGCCCTCGGCGCACGATGCACGCTCATCGGCCGGGCCTATCTGTACGGGCTGATGGCTGGCGGCGAAGCCGGTGTTCGCCGCGCGATCGAGATTCTGTCCGGCCAGCTGATCCGCACCATGCGGCTGCTCGGCGTCACCTGTCTCGAGGAGCTCTCGCCCAAGCATGTGACGCAGCTGCGCCCGCAGCGGTAGCGTGAGACAACCATGAAGCGCTGCATCGTCGGAGGACTGGCTGCCGTCCTGATGGCCGCAGGGCTGATCGCGTCATCGCCGTCGGCTAGCGCGGGCTGTCAGTACGGCGGACCCGTTATCAGCAAGTGCGACGGGCCCGTTCAGCCTGACGGCATCTGGCAACGGTGTGTAGCAGCTCCGCGCTTGATATACAGCGGCGCCAGTTCCTTTCTCGTGCCCGAGAGGCGATGCGATTTGATGGGCCCTGACCAGCACCCTGGCGATCTCGCCTTCGCTGACCCGCCGACACACATCGACGACTGAGCCGGGAATCCTCCTGTTTCATCCGCGTAGGGGACGCGGACGTGCAACCATTCCCAGTGATGGCCGACAACAGGAGAGGCCAGGGGGGCTCATTCAGATCCGCACACTAGGAGCGATGGATGAGTCAAGTGATGGTTTCAGTAGTCCGCGGCGCGATGAGAAGAACAGCCATGGGCCTAGTTTTTGGCGGGATAGCCGCGATCGGTGCGATCGCTGCGGCGAATGCAGCACCCGGGTCCAGCGGTGTGCTCGCTCCACTTGACGACCCGAATGATCCCGCATGCGTGACGATGCCGTGGTTACCCCAATGCCAGGGCCCGAACCCCCCACTGCCGTCACCTCCCGCGGTTCCCGCCAACAACATGGACCCCGCATGCGCTACCAACCCGACCGGCGTGTGCGCAGGAGGCCCGTGGGCTCCCCCTCAACCACAGAGCGGGATTCCCACCAGTCCAGCGGATCCGGCATGCGCTGGCAACCCTAACCCGATTTGCGCGGGAGGCCCCTTCGCACCGCCAACGCAGCCGGCGGTTCCTCCGCCACCGGCACAGGCAGCGAACGCGCCGATATCCCCACCGCCCGACAATGGGCCGGTATCGCCGCCACCGGACAATGGGCCGGTGTCGCCGCCAGCGCTTGACAACGGGCCGATTGCGCCGCCGCCCGACGCGCCGATGGCGCCCCCGCCAATGGGTGGGATGCCCGGTGGGATGGGCGGTATGCCCCACGACATGGGCGGAATGCACGACTTCGGCGGCATGCACATGGGTGGCGGCGGTGGACACATGCGCTAGGCGTATGCCGGGAGTTGGCCCCTGTCAACGGCTTTGGTTTCGTCCAATCCGGCCAGATGACGCCACGATGAGATCGCGTGGCCGGTGAGTTCGACTATGCGATCTGCCGTGGAGGCGTCCCCGGAAGCAAGGGCATGCGCGTTCTGGGCGTGCACGACGACCTTGTCCAGCGCTGTCAGTACGTCCTTGTCCACGAACGTCGTCGACTCGTACGCGGCTTCCACGGCACGCATTCCGCGGCCGCTGAGGCTCGCGGCCACCGCACGGGCGGCGCCGCCGGCAGCGACCCAGTCGGCGATGGCCGGCATAGCGCCCGATGCGGCGGCACGGTGCAACTCGGCAATGTGAAGGATCGCCTTGTGCGCAGTGATCGGGGCGTACTGAAGCACTCCCCAGGCTGGATTGGTCAGCAGTTCGGCGACCCACGCATGTACGACGCTGTCGGGAACGTCGGCGGTTCCTACGGTCTGCCACGCCAGGTCGAGGGCGATGACGCTGCTCTCGGGCGACAGGTAGCCGTCGGGTCCCGCCAGTAAGTCGTTGGCTGACTGCACGAGCAGGCTCAGCGGCCGGCCCGAGCAGGCCGGAAAGTCAGTGACCTGCTCATCGCCGTTGATGTAGGAAATCACGTTCATCGCGCATCCTCTGCCGGAACCCGGCAGGTGCGATCCTCTGGCCAACCTCAGCGGGTGGGTGATGCGGTAGAGGTCCATTTGGGTTGGCTCCTTTCGCCTTTCACTTCCAAATAGGTCGGCTGGTTACTCAGTTAGACGGCGCGGGCGCTCGTCGCGTTCACGAAGCCTTGCTTGACGTAACCGGTCAACATGGTTACACCTTGCGCCTGACGGTGAAACCTGTCAAGGTGGTTACTTGTGACATTCGTCTATGTGGGTGGTCGGCGGTGCCTTAACTTCGTCGGCACCATGAAGCACCGGGACAGCTCCCGCGAGGAGCTACTGACGGAGCCGGAACTGTTGTCGGACTGGGCAGTTCAGGGCGGGCTGTTGGATTCGGGCGTCGCTGTCACTGTCGGTGACTTGGCGGCCGCGATTGAGCTACGCGAAGCCATCTACCGGACCGTCCTCGCCCGGCTCAAGAACCGCCGTCCCCAACTATCCGACGTCGAGCTGCTCAACGAGCGAGCGTCGCAGCCTCAGCTGACGCCGCGATTACAGCGAACTGGCGCAGTCCGACGCAACGGCACCGCATCGCAACTGCTGGCCAGCCTGGCCGCAGATCTGATCGACCTGCTCGCCGGAACCGACATCGACAACGTCAAGCAATGTGCGCACCCGGACTGCACCCGCCTCTACCTGGATGCGTCGCGCGCCAAGAACCGGCATTGGTGCGGGATGGGCACCTGCGGCAACAAAGCCAAAGTCCAAGCCTTCCGCGCTCGCCAGCGCGCGCAGCACGCCTAATCCCCTCGGGAACAAACTGGATCCGATACAGGTTGAGCGCATCAGGCTTAACTTTGGAGGATTGATGTCTGAAGCCAAATCAGTGCCGGTGTTGTTTGTCAGTGACCCGATCGTGTTGCCCGGGATGGTCGTGCCAATCGCTCTAGACGATGCCGCTCGAGCGGCCGTCGACGCTGCCCGTGCCAGCGAATCGGGCAAGCTGCTGATCGCCCCGCGGCTTGACGACCGCTACCCGTCGTACGGCGTACTGGCGACGATTTTGCAGGTCGGCCGTATCGCGGGTGGCGGCACGGCCGCGGTCGTTCGGGGTGAGCGGCGGGCCCAGATCGGTGTTGGCGCAAGCGGGCCGGGCGCGGCCTTATGGGTCGAGGTGACCGAGGTCACCGAGACCGAACCCAGCGACGAAACCCGTGCGCTGGCCGCTGAATACAAGAAGCTGTTGCTGGCGATGCTGCAGCGCCGCGAGGCCTGGGAGCTGGTTGACGTCGTCAACCGGTTGACCGACCCGTCGGCGCTGGCAGACATGGCGGGCTACGCGTCGTATCTGACCGCTGTGCAGAAGCGCCAGCTGCTGGAGACCGTGAACGTCGCCGAGCGGCTGCGAGTCCTGATCGACTGGACCGGCGACCACCTGGCCGAAGTCGAGGTCAACGACAAGATCGCCGAAGACGTCCGCGAGGGCATGGAAAAGCAGCAAAAGGAGTTCGTGCTGCGTCAGCAACTCGCCGCAATCCGCAAGGAGCTGGGCGAGGGCGAACCGGACGGGTCCGATGACTACCGCGCCCGCATCGAGGCAGCTGAGCTGCCCGAGAAGGTTCGCGAGGCGGCACTGCGCGAGGTGGGCAAGCTGGAACGCTCCAGCGAGCAAAGCCCGGAAGGCGGCTGGATCCGCACGTGGCTGGACACCGTGCTCGACCTGCCGTGGAACACCACGACCGAGGATTCGACGGACCTGACCGAGGCACGGGAAATCCTGGACGCCGACCACCACGGCCTCGAGGACGTCAAGGACCGCATCGTCGAGTATCTAGCGGTGCGTGCCCGGCGGGCTCAGCGCGGATTGCAGGTTGTCGGCGGCCGCGGCTCGGGCGCCGTGATGGTGCTGGCCGGTCCCCCCGGCGTCGGCAAGACGTCGCTGGGCGAAAGCGTCGCCCGCGCGCTGGGCCGCAAGTTCGTTCGCGTGGCCCTGGGCGGCGTGCGCGACGAGGCCGAGATCCGTGGCCACCGGCGCACCTACGTCGGCGCGCTGCCCGGCCGGATTGTGCGGGCCATCGGCGAAGCCGGCTCGATGAACCCTGTCGTGCTGCTGGACGAGATCGACAAGGTCGGCTCGGATTACCGCGGCGACCCCAGCGCAGCATTGCTGGAAGTGCTTGACCCGGCGCAGAACCACACGTTCCGCGACCACTATCTGGATTTGGATCTGGACCTGTCCGACGTGATGTTCCTGGCGACGGCCAACGTCATCGAGAACATCCCCTCGGCGCTGCTGGACCGGATGGAACTCGTGCAGATCGACGGCTACACCGAAGACGACAAGGTGGCCATCGCGCGCGACTTCCTGTTGCCGCGGCAACGCGACCGGGCCGGGCTGACCGACGACGAGGTCGTCGTCACCGACGCGGCGCTGCGCAAGGTCGCCGCCGACTACACCCGCGAGCCGGGCATGCGCCAGTTCGAGCGGTTGTTGGCCAAGGCGCTGCGCAAGGTCACTACGAAGATGGCCGACGCAGGTGAATCGGTGACGATCGACGAGCCGGATCTGGTGAGCTATCTGGGCCGGCCACGATTCACCCCAGAGTCCGCCGAGCGCACAGCGGTCCCGGGCGTGGCGACCGGCTTGGCCGTCACCGGGCTTGGCGGCGATGTGCTCTACATCGAGGCGGGCGGCTCAGGTTCATCAGGGCCAGGCGAGTCGTCCTTGCAGCTGACCGGTCAACTCGGCGACGTGATGAAGGAGTCCGCGCAGATCGCGCTGTCCTACGTCCGTTCGCACGCCGCGGAATTGGGTGTCGACCCGGTGACCCTCGACCGGCGAATCCACGTGCACGTCCCGGCCGGCGCCGTCCCCAAAGACGGACCGTCCGCCGGTGTCACGATGGTGACCGCCCTTGTGTCGATGGCCACCGGACGCCAAGTGCGCGCCGACGTCGGGATGACCGGCGAGGTGACGCTAAACGGCCGGGTGCTGCCAATCGGCGGCGTGAAGCAGAAGCTGCTTGCCGCACAGCGGGCCGGGTTGTCGACGGTGTTCATCCCGGCGCGCAACGAGCCGGATCTGGACGATGTGCCCGCCGAGGTGCTCGAGGCGTTGGACGTCAAGCCGATGACCGACGTCGCCGAAATCGTCGCCCGGGCATTGGAGCCGGCTTCACAGGCGGTGACCGCCGCGGCGTGACGTCGGATAGCGTTCGGTCATGACCGATTCGCAGTCGCTCAAACGGCGCGTCGTGCACACGGTTCAACGGCTGGTGGCCAATCCGCTGGGCAGACGATTACCGCTGACCATGCTGGAAACCGTCGGCCGCAAATCAGGCCAACCGCGCCGCACCGCGATCGGCGGACGAGTGATCGGCAACCAGTTCTGGATGGTCTCGGAGCACGGCGAGCATTCGCACTATGTGCACAACATCAAGGCCAATCCCGCCGTGCGCGTGCGCATCCGCGGTCAGTGGCGCAGCGGAACCGCTCACCTGATGCCCGACGACGACGCGAAAGCACGGCTGCGCAGCCTGCCCGGGGTCAACAGCGCCTTCGTGCGTCTGGCCGGCAGTGATCTGCTGACCATTCGGGTCGATCTGGATTGACTCCGGGCTGTCGGTGCGCGGCGCTACCGTCATCGCATGGCCTACGACACCGAACTCGCCGACCGGATTCGCGAGCTAGTGGCTCCCCTGGGCGGCGTCGAAGAGAAGCGGATGTTCGGCGGGCTCGCATTCCTGATCAACGGCAACATGTCCGTGGCGGCCAGCGGTCAGGGCGGCCTGCTGGTGCGGGTACCGCCGGAGGACACCGAGCGGCTGCTGCGAGGGTCTCATGTGAACCCGATGGTGATGGCAGGTCGCGAAGCGCGTGGCTGGCTGCGCGTCGACGTCGACGGGGTGAAAACCAAACGCCAGCTGCAGGCCTGGGTGACTCGCGGCGCCGACTACGCCCGCAGCCTGCCGCCCAAATGAATTAGGCGGGTTGACGACCCAGCACCCTGGGTACGCGCTCGGCTATGGACGAACGTAAGCAAGTGGCGCATCGACTGCTGAAAGTAGCGGGCACCACGTATGCGGCCGAGGCGGGAGTCCGGATCAGCGATCGTCCGATGCCGCTGTTTCAGCTGCTGGTGTTGTGCATGCTTGCCAGCAAGCCGATCGACGCGGCGATCGCCATGCGTGCCGGGCATGAATTGTTCAGCGATGGCCTGCGGACGCCAAAAGCCGTTCTGGATGCCGATCGCCGCACGATGATCGATGCTTTCGGCCGGGCGCACTACGTGCGTTACGACGAAGGTTCGGCCACCCGCCTTACCGACATGGCGCAACTGGCGTTAGACGAGTACTCCGGTGACCTGCGTGAAATCCCGCGGCGCAGTCACGACGACGTCAAAGCCGCCAAACGAATGCTCAAGGAGTTCAACGGAATCGGCGACACCGGCGCTGACATCTTCCTACGCGAAGTCCAGGATGTCTGGACGTGGGTGCGGCCGTACTTCGACAAACGGGCCACCGGCGCTGCCAAGGAATTAGGCCTACCCGCCGATCCCAAACAATTGGGCGCGCTGGCGCCACGTGACAATGCGGGTTTGGCCGCAGCGCTGGTCCGGGCCTCGCTGGACGACGAGGTGCGCCAGCGGGTGACCAGCTGACCACGCCGTGACCGTGCGGATCGGCACGTCCGGGTGGTCCTATGACCACTGGACCAATGTGCTCTATCCCCCGGGTCTGCCATCCGCTCGTCGCTTGCGTCGCTACGTCGAGGAATTCGACACCGTCGAGCTCAACGCGAGTTTCTATCGCTGGCCCAAGGATTCGACATTCGCCGGGTGGCGGGAGCAACTCCCGGCGGGCTTCAGGATGTCGGTCAAGGCCCATCGCGGATTGACGCACTACCGTCGGCTGGCCTCGCCCGAGCCGTGGATCGAAAGATTCGAACGCTGTTGGCAGTTGCTCGGCGATCGCAGCGGCGTGCTGCTGGTGCAGCTGCATCCCGAACAACGCCGTGACGACGCCCGCCTTGATAGCTTTCTCGCCAGCGTGCCGAAGGCCATCCGGGTGGCCATGGAACTGCGCCACGCCTCGTGGGATGACCCGGCGGTGTATGCCGTATTGGAGCGCCGTCGCGCCGCCTACGTGGTGATGAGCGGTGGCAATCTGCACTGCATCCCGCGAGCCACCACCGACTTGGTGTACGTGCGAATGCACGGCCCTGATCCAGCCACCATGTACACGGGCTCGTATTCGGACGACGAACTGCGCACCTGGGCCGCGCGGATCGCCGAATGGGAAGGCGAAGGCAGGGACGTTTGGCTGTATTTCAACAACGACCTTTTCGGCCACGCGGTGCGCAATGCGGTGTTTTTGCGCGACCTGTTGCGTTAACGCGTCGCGAGTACGGTGGATG
>DAIODV010000024.1:718-18671 GCA_036746615.1 Mycobacterium sp. | reverse complement strand
CCGGGTAGCTGTTGTCACACCAGGTGCCGCCGACGTCGTCGGCCTTCTCCAGGATGAGGAAGTCCACGCCTTGGCGCTGCAGCGCGATCGCCATCCCCAGTCCGGCGAAGCCCGTTCCGATGATGACGGCGCGGGTGTGCACCGGCGGAGCTTGTGCTTCGGGCTGGGTTGTCGACTCGGCAATGCTCATTTGGGATCGACCTCTCATTTACCCGGTACCCACGGTACCGGAAAGTGTTGTCGATGGCCGCGGCGATGTCAACGCCGCCGTTATCGGTCAGCTCGCCGCGGAGTCGCGCGGCACCGCGTTGTGGATGGGCTGATCGGGATCCATTTTGATGCCGAGCAGCTCGGCGGTACCAACAATGACGCCCATCATGATCGTGGTCAGATGCTCGACGAATCTGTCGCGGGCCATCCGCCGCGGGCTGTCGGGGTCGGATCCCAGCCACCAGTCGGTGGCCGACGCGGCCGAACCGAACGCGGCGAACGCGGTGAGCTCGAATGTGGCGGGGTCGAGTTTCATCTCGCGCAGCTCGTTGTTGAACATCTCGGCCATCGCCAACGTGATCTCGCGACCCTCGTTGAGCGTGCGCGTCGTCGACTCGGACTGCTCGGGAAAGCGGCCCTGGATGAAGAATCGCAGCACATTGGGATGCTCGTCGACGAGGTTGACGTATTCCTCTGCGCTGCGGTGGATGATCTCGCGAACCGAGTTGGTGGCGAAGTCGATCGACGGAAAGACCGCCGCCCAGAGCATGTCACGCAGCCGCTCCCCGATCGCCTGGAACAGGTCGGATTTGTCCGTGAAATGCCGGTAGATCTTGGGCTTGGCGGTGCCGGCCTCTTCGGCTATCTCGCGGACGCTGAGGTCAGGGCCTAACCGGTCAATGGCGCGGAAAGCGGCCTCGACGATTTCACCGCGCACCTTCTTGCGGTGTTCGCGCCAGCGTTCGCTGCGCGCATCGACCTTGGCCCCAGGCTTCACACTGGGGTGAGGTCGAGGAGGTCGCGGGATTCTGACCACGTCAAGCACCATACCCCTTTGCGGCAGCTGACCTGCGCAGACTGGCCGCCGACAGCTACAGCATGCAGCTGACGCAACCCTCCACCTCAGTCCCCTCCAGCGCCATCTGGCGTAGCCGGATGTAGTACAGCGTCTTGATGCCCTTGCGCCAGGCATAGATCTGCGCCTTGTTCACATCGCGGGTTGTGGCGGTGTCCTTGAAGAACAAGGTCAGCGAAAGTCCTTGATCCACGTGCTGGGTAGCCGCAGCGTACGTGTCGATGATCTTCTCGTAGCCGATCTCGTAGGCGTCCTGGTAGTACTCCAGGTTGTCGTTGGTCATGTAGGGCGCCGGGTAGTAGACGCGGCCGATCTTGCCTTCCTTGCGGATCTCAACCTTGGACACGATCGGGTGAATCGACGATGTCGAGTGGTTGATGTAGGAAATCGATCCGGTCGGCGGAACCGCCTGCAGATTCTGGTTGTAGATGCCGTGCTCCTGCACCGACTCTTTCAGCTTGCGCCAGTCATCTTGATCCGGGATGCGGATCTCTGCGTCGGCGAAAAGCTGACGCACCTTGTCGGTCTTGGGCTCCCAGATCTGGTCGGTGTACTTGTCGAAGAACTCCCCCGACGCGTACTTCGACTGGGCGAAGCCCTTGAAGCTCGAACCCCGTTCGATCGCAATGCGATTCGACGCGCGCAGCGCATGGTAGAGCACCGTGTAGAAGTAGATGTTGGTGAAGTCGACGCCCTCTTCAGAGCCGTAGAAGACGCGTTCGCGGGCCAGATAGCCGTGCAGGTTCATCTGCCCGAGCCCGATCGCGTGCGAGTCGTTGTTGCCCTGCTCGATCGAGGGCACCGACCAGATGTGAGTCTGGTCGCTCACCGCGGTCAGCGCCCGGATGGCCACCTCGATGGTCTGCGCGAAGTCCGGCGAGTCCATCGTCTTGGCGATGTTCAGCGAACCCAGGTTGCACGAAATGTCTTTGCCCACTTTGGCATACGTGAGGTCTTCGTTGAACAACGACGGCGTGGACACCTGCAAGATCTCCGAGCACAGATTGGAGTGAGTGATCTTGCCCTCGATCGGGTTGGCCCGGTTCACCGTGTCTTCGAACATGATGTAGGGATAGCCGGATTCGAATTGCAGCTCGGCCAGCGTCTGGAAGAACTCGCGGGCCTTGATCTTGGTCTTGCGGATACGCGCGTCGTCGACCATCTCGTAGTACTTCTCGGTGACCGAGATGTCGGCGAACGGCACACCATAGATGCGTTCGACGTCGTAGGGCGAGAACAGGTACATGTCCTCGTTCTTCTTCGCCAACTCGAAGGTGATGTCGGGAATCACCACACCCAAGCTCAGCGTCTTGATCCGGATCTTCTCGTCGGCGTTTTCCCGCTTGGTGTCCAGGAAGCGATAGATGGCCGGGTGATGCGCGTGCAGGTAGACCGCGCCGGCGCCTTGGCGCGCGCCGAGTTGGTTGGCATAGGAGAACGAATCCTCCAGCAGCTTCATGATCGGGATAACCCCGGACGACTGGTTTTCGATGTTCTTGATCGGCGCGCCATGCTCGCGAATATTGGTCAGCAGCAACGCGACTCCCCCGCCGCGCTTGGAGAGCTGCAGCGCGGAGTTGATGGAGCGGCCAATCGACTCCATGTTGTCCTCGATTCTCAAAAGGAAACATGAAACTGGCTCGCCGCGTTGCTTCTTGCCCGAGTTGAGGAACGTCGGGGTGGCCGGCTGGAACCGGCCGTCGATGATCTCGTCGACCAGCTTCTCGGCCAATCCGGCATCGCCGGCGGCGAGGGTGAGCGCCACCATGACGACCCGGTCTTCGAAGCGCTCCAGATACCGCTTGCCGTCGAACGTCTTCAGCGTGTAGGAGGTGTAGTACTTGAACGCACCCAGGAATGTCGGGAAGCGGAACTTCTTGGCATACGCGCGGTCGAGCAACGTCTTGACGAAGTTGCGTGAGTACTGGTCGAGAACCTCACGCTCGTAATAGTTTTCCTTGATCAGGTAGTCGAGCTTCTCGTCCTGATTGTGGAAGAAGACCGTGTTCTGGTTGACATGCTGCAAGAAGTACTGATGCGCGGCTTCCCGGTCCTTGTCGAACTGAATGTGGCCGTCGGCGTCGTACAGATTCAGCATCGCATTGAGGGCGTGATAATCCGTCTCGCCCGGCAATGCACCGTGCCCGGCGGGTGTTACACGCTCTGCAGTTGCGGCGGTTGGTGGCACGTGTCGTCCTTCCAGAATTCAGCTAGGCCCGCGCGGACGGCTTCCACGTCGTCCTCGGTTCCCATCAGTTCGAAGCGGTAGAGATAGGGAACGCCACACTTGCGGGAGACCACGTTGCCCGCATAGGCGAATTCGGCACCGAAGTTGTTGTTGCCCGCGGCGATGACACCGCGAATCAACGATCGGTTCTGCTCGTTGTTCAAAAAAGCGATGACCTGCTTGGGGACATAGCCGCCGTCGTTGATGTCGGGAGTCGCGCGGCCGCCGCCGTAGGTCGGCAGCACCAGCACATACGGCCGGTCCACCTCGATACGGCCATGCAGCGGTATCCGCGTCGCCGGAATACCCAGCTTCTGCACAAAACGGTGGGTGTTCTCGGAAACGCTGGAGAAATACACCACGCTGCCGGACGGCACGACGATCCCCTCCTGTGCTACTGCGCGGCGGCCGGCTACGCGCTCAGCACGGCACCGGCGAGCGCCTTGATCCGGTCGGGCCGGAAGCCCGACCAGTGCTCGCCTCCGGCTACCACGACGGGAGCCTGCAGATATCCCAGCGCCATCACGTAGTCGCGCGCCTCGGAGTCCAAGCTGATGTCGACCTTCTCGTAGGCGATGCCTTGCTTGTCCAGCGCCTTGTACGTGGCGTTGCACTGCACACATGCCGGCTTGGTGTAGACGGTGACGCTCATCGGGACGACTCCTCTGTCGGAAAGACTGCACACGGACTGGCAACTACTCAGGTCTTGCATCAGCACTGCTATTCAGCAGACCGCCGCGCCACAGAATTCCCATCTTGCCGATCCGCTTCAGCCTGCGTGCGATGCCGGTTGATGCGGCGCGGCCGACCTGGTGAACCTGGGGTCTGTCGGTGTCGGAAACACTACACCTAGTGGGTGACAATAAGAAGGGATACAAGATGTTCTGAAAAACATTCATGAAATTCCCTGGTCGTAAGCCCCCGCGTCGGTGCGGCTCCGGCGTGTCGTAGATCACAAAATGGTTTCGCAGGGGCATACGTTCAGATTTACCACCCGGTACCGACAGAACACGCCGGTCGCATCCGCTCAGCAAACGGCCCGTAAGGGCGTCAGCTCACTTCGGCGATCAGCTTTCCCACCGCATCGCGCACGTTGGAGACCAGCTCGGCGCTCTCCCGCGGCGCCTGGCCATTCAGGGATCCGAACGGTACCGACAACTTGATCGACTCGACGACGCGCGGACCGGCGATCCCGAAGGACTTGCGGGTTTCGTCGTGCGCCCACAGGCCGCCGAAGCGGCCGTAGGACCCACCGATGACGGCCAGCGGCTTGTCCTTCAGCGCCCCGTCGCCAAACGGCCGAGAGAGCCAATCGATCGCGTTCTTGATGACGGCCGGGATGCTGCCGTTGTATTCGGGGGTCACTACCAGCGCCGCATCGGCCTCGGCGGCGACGGCCCGTAGCGCGGTGACCGCCGCGGACACGTCGGTCTCGTTGTCGATGTCCTCGTTGTAGAACGGCAGCTCACCGAGCTGGTCGAAGATCGTGACCCTGACGCCGTCGGGAGCGACGTCTGCTGCCAACTCGGCGATCTGACGGTTAATCGAAGCAGCGCGCAGGCTTCCTACCAACGCCAAGACCTTGATTTCCGGCATTCCATATCCCTTCGGTAGTTGGTATACATCCTTGCACGACTAAAACGGACCGTGGTCCGTATTATTCCAACCGAGTTAAAGTGCAGGTTTGAGATCCTCTCGCCTTTAAAGGGCGGAGATTCCCGGCTCGGCGAGCACCCGAGTCTCAAGGAGGCTCGAATGTCTAACAGCTTCAGCACCGGCAGGGTTGAGACCAGCCCTGGCCAGAATGACTCTGGCAGCGTTTCGGTCGCGATCCTGGATCACTGCGCAGGACCCGCAGACGAAAACCCGTTGAGACAGCGGCAGGGGGGACTTGGCTCTCGTACCGCAAGCGCTGCATGTCATCGTCGTGTAGGCGGGCGGCACCAACACCACCTTTCGGCCCGCCCGCTGGGCATACTCAATGAGGGTCGCTTTGATCGCGGCGATAGCGCCGTCCGCGGACTTGCGCGCCATCCGAGACTTGGACAAAAACTGTGGCTTGAAGTCCTCCACCGCCAACGACCCATGATTAGCAACGACTTTGGTGGCCCACTTGCGCGCTCGATCCTGCCGCTGCCGGGCGACTTTCTTGGACAGCTTGGCAACGGCGCGCTTAGCGCTGAGGTAGCCCTTGGACGCCGGTTGGCCGCGGGCCGGCTTGCGCCGCGCCATCGTTCGCTGCCTTCGGGCCAACTCTGTGCGGGCACGCTCGCCGTATTCCGGATGCCGCAGATCGTATTGCGGGTCGGTGGTAGTCGCCACTGCGCGCACGCCCCAGTCGATGCCGATGGTCCGCTGGCACCAAGGCATCGGCTGGTCGTCTCGGCGCACCACGAAGCTGGCGTACCAATGCCCAATGCTGTCGCGGTAGACGCGCACACTGCTCGGATCAGACGGCAACTCACGAGACCACACCACTGGAATGCGCAGGGCGCCGGCCAAACACAACTGGCCGTCTTTCACGGCGAATCCTCGTTTGGTGTAGTTCAAGCTCGGCCGACAGCGCTTGGCGGATTTGAATTTGCGGCGCCTGCCACCTTGACCCCGCTTAGCGCGGAAATTTCGCAGCATCTGCTGTTGGGGCACTACCGAACCCTCGCGCACCCAATCGTGCTCGCGCCGCCAACTTGTCAGCGCGTCGTCGCGTACCCACTCACCGAAGTCGTTAAGCCGCTCAACCGCTTGATTCCACACCCACCGGCAGCGGTCCCACTCTCCCAGCAATCCCGCCACAGCGGTCGCGCCAGGGCGCAACCTGTACCGATAACGCACGACGCTCATGCGGCGAACGCTATCGTCGCGGTACGACAACACCGCCGATCGCTTCCCGACCAACACGCCGAGGCTTACAGGGCGGCACACCGGTGAGCGCTGTCGGCTGGCTGGGTGAGCTATCCCCTGCCCCTACGTTGGAGCGCGGCGACGCGGCCCGCAACCGAGTGCTGTTGCTGGACGCCGCGCGCCGGCTCATCGCCGAGCGCGGCGCCGACGCGGTCACCATGGATGACATCGCCGCGGAGGCGGGCGTCGGCAAGGGCACCGTTTTCCGTCGGTTCGGAAGCCGGGCCGGGTTGATGATGGTGCTGCTCGACGAGGACGAGCGGGCCAGCCAAGAAGCGTTCCTGTTCGGTCCGCCGCCACTGGGCCCGGATGCGCCGCCACTGGATCGGCTGCTCGCGTTCGGACGCGACCGGCTGCGTTTCGCCCATGCGCATCACGAACTGCTCTCGGCGGCCAATCGCGACCCGCAGACCCGCCACGGGTCGCCGATCAACGCCCCTTACATGGTGCTACGCATGCATGTGCGGATGCTGCTGGCCTCGGCCGGAACCACCGGAAATCTCGACGCTCAAGCCGACGCGCTGCTGGCATTGCTCGACGCCGACTACGTCGAGCATCAACTCGACGACGCCGGCCAGACGCTGCAAACATTGGGCGATGCGTGGGAAAGCTTGGCGCGCAAGCTGTGTGGACGGTGAGCGACTCGAACCCGGTGCCCAAAAGCTGGATCCTGCACGTCGACCTCGACCAATTTCTGGCCTCGGTCGAATTGCGCCGCCACCCCGAATTGGTCGGGCTGCCGGTCATTGTCGGGGGCAACGGCGATCCGACCGAACCGCGCAAGGTGGTGACATGTGCGTCCTACGAAGCCCGCGAATTCGGTGTGCACGCGGGTATGCCGCTACGCACCGCAGCCAGGCGCTGCCCCGACGCCACCTTCCTGCCTTCGGATCCTGAGGCCTATGACGCGGCATCCGACGAGGTGATGGGATTGCTGCGCGACTTGGGGCACCCGGTCGAAGTATGGGGCTGGGACGAGGCTTTCATCGAAGCGCCGGAGGACCCGAGCGAACTGGCCGAACAGATCCGCACCGTCATCTCGTCGGCAACAGGGCTGTCCTGCTCGGTGGGCATCAGCGACAACAAACAGCGCGCCAAGATCGCCACCGGGTTTGCGAAACCGGCTGGCGTGTCTACCCTCACCGACGCGAACTGGATGGCCGTGATGGGCGAGCGGCCAGTCGATGCACTCTGGGGCGTCGGTCCACAGACCACGAAAAAGCTTGCCACTCTTGGTATCAGCACCGTCTGGCAATTGGCGCACACCGATGCCGAGCTGCTGACGACGACGTTCGGCCCGCGCACCGGGCTGTGGTTGTTGCTGCTGGCCAACGGCGGCGGCGACGACACGGTCAGCGCCGAGCCGTGGGTGCCACGCTCGCGCAGTCATGTCGTGACCTTCCCGCAGGACCTCACCGATCGCGACGAAATGGGTTCAGCGGTAACCGAATTGGCGCATCGAGCGCTCACCGAGGTAGTCGCCGCCTCGCGGATCGTCACCCGCGTCGCTGTGACCGTCCGCACCGCCACGTTCTATACCCGCACGAAGATCCGCAAGCTCGACGAGCCGACCACCGACGCCGACGTGATTATCGCGGCCGCGCTGCGGGTGCTAGACCTGTTCGAATTGGACCGCCCGGTGCGGCTGCTCGGGGTGCGGCTGGAACTGCAAATGCCGCAGTAATTATCGCGGCACAGGGGATGGCCGCAATGCCCTGGCGAAAAGCACGTTGACTTGGCGCATGACCACGCTGTAGGGCCACCACGCGACTCGTTTGAACGCGTACAGCGCGCGGATGTCCATTGACGTGTAGATCAAAAATCGATTCTTGGCGATCCCGGCGAGGATCTTGTCGGCGGCTTTTTCCGGTGACACCGCGTGGCCGCTGAAGCGACCGACCCAGCGGCTGACTCCGGGATCATCGCGATCCACGCCGGCGATCTCGACGGTGTTGACCAGCGGGGTGTTGACGGCTCCTGGCACGACGACCGACACCCCGATGTGGTGGCGCGCCAAGTCGAAACGCAAAACTTCGGACAGTCCGCGCAGGCCGAATTTGCTTGCGCTGTAGGCGGCATGCCACGGCAGTCCGATCAGCCCGGCGGCCGAGGACACGTTGACCAGATGACCGCCGCGATGGGCCGCCACCATCGGTGGCATAAAGCTCTCGATGACGTGAATCGGGCCCATCAGGTTGATCGCAACCATCTTGGTCCACTGCTCGTGGGTCAGCCGATCGACAGTGCCCCACGCCGAAACCCCGGCGATGTTCATGACGATGTCCATGCTGGCGTGCTCGGCGTGGATGTCGGCGGCGAACGAGGCGACCTCGTCGTAGTTGGAAATGTCGAGCGCCCGGAATGCGGGGACCTGGGCGCCGAGCGCGCGCGCATCGGCCACGGTCTGCGCCAGTCCGTCGGCGTTGCGATCCGTCAGATACAGCTCGGCACCGTGGCCCGCGAGCCGCAGTGCCGTCGCGCGGCCGATACCGCTGGCCGCACCGGTGATAAAGCATCGCTTTCCCGCGAACGTCTGCGCCATGGGAGATGACGATACCGGCGGTAACGCTAGGTGATGCCCGGGCCACCCCACAGCGCATTGCGCCACAACGCCTCGAGCACTCGCACACCGCGTTGCACGTCGCCGTCGGCGCCCACGAACGCGGTGTCGCCGGTGAGCATCTGCGCGGTCGTGACCGCCAGCGTGCGCACCAAGGCGGGGATGTCGTCGCTGATGGGATGGGCGGTGCCGGCACGCAGCTCGTCCTCGACGATGCCGATGATCTGCTCGATCACGCTGTCGACCTGCTGATCGAGAATTTCGCGTATCTCGGCATCGGTGCTGCGCGCGGCGTTGCATGCCGACATCACTGGGTCGTTGTGCGCATAGACCGCGGCCGCGCTACCGACCATCCGTTCGGCGAACGCTGCCGGCGATTCGTCGGGCCCGCGGGGGGCGAAGTAATGGGTTAGCTCCTCGAGCTCCTGGGTGGCCTCGGCCAGGATCTGGGCCAGCACCGCGTATTTCGAGTCGAAGTAGAAGTAGAAACCGGATCGGGCCACCCCAGCGCGGTCGCTGATCGTGCTCACTGACAACTGGGCGAACGGTTTTTCCTCGAGCAGTTCACGCACGGCCTGCACGATGGCCTGCCGCTGCCGATCACCCCGTCGTGTCGGAGCCGCGCCCGCCGGGTCCCGCTGGGCTGCTCCCCGGATGTCCTGCTGGGTCTCCACCCCTCGACCTTGCACCACGCCGCGCCCAAAAGGAAACTTGACAGCCGTCAAGTTTCGCCGAAGGATGGCGGTTGGTGACGCCTGCCACACTGCCGGTCTATGCCGGTCTCCCCTTCTGCGCGGGCGTCGAGGGAGGAACGGCAAAGATGTCAAAGGCGACTATCAGCACTCCGCGTTACCTGCTCGATCAGGCGAAGCGCCGGCTGGTACCGACTGTGAACACCATCCCGGGGATGGGCTTGATCGAGAAGAGGCTGCTCACCGTCGACTGGAAGCAACGCCCATTGGCCGAGCCGCCGGCGGGCAGCGGGCTGAAGCCCGTGATGGGCGATTCGGGGCTTCCGATCCTTGGTCACATCATCGAAATGTTCAGGGAGGGACCAGGTTTCCCGCTTCATCTGTACGACACGCGGGGGCCGGTGTTCTTCGCCGATTCGCCGATCCTGCCGTCGATCGTCGCGATTGGTCCCGACGCGACGCAGACGATCTTCTCCAACCGCAACAAGGACTTTTCGCAGAAGGGCTGGCATCCGGTGATCGGCCCGTTCTTCGACCGTGGCCTGATGATGCTCGACTTCGACGAGCACATGTACCACCGCCGCATCATGCAAGAGGCCTTCACCCGCACCCGCCTGACCGGCTATGTCGAACATATTGACCAGGTGGCGACGGCGGTGGTGGCCGACTGGCCGACCAACGATGCGCGCTTCCTGTTCCATCCGGCGATGAAAGAGCTCACCCTCGATATCGCCTCAGTGGTGTTCATGGGACACCAACCGGGCACCGACCACGACTTGGTCACCAAGGTGAACCGGGCTTTCACGATCACCACCCGAGCCGGTGGCGCGATCATTCGGACGAGTCTCCCGCCGTTCAAATGGTGGCAGGGACTGCAAGCTCGCAAGGTGCTCGAGGACTACTTCACCGAGCGGGTCAAGGAACGCCGCAACACCACAGGCAGCGACATGCTGACGGTGCTCTGCCACACCGAGGACGATGACGGCAACAGCTTCACCGACGAAGACATCGTCAACCACATGATCTTCCTGATGATGGCCGCGCATGACACCTCGACCTCGACGACGACGACAATGGCCTACAACCTGGCCGCCAACCCCGAGTGGCAGGAACGCTGTCGTGACGAGTCGGACCGTCTCGGTGACGGCCCGCTGGACATCGAGTCGCTGGAGAAGCTGGAATCTCTTGATCTGGTGATGGACGAGTCACTGCGGCTGGTCACGCCGCTGCCGTTCAATATGCGCCAGACCGTGCGGGATACCGACTTGCTGGGTTACTACGTGCCGGCGGGAACCAATGTGGTCACCTGGCCGGGCACCAACCACTGGCTGCCCGAGCTATGGACCGATCCGATGAAGTTCGATCCAGAGCGATTCGCCGAGCCCCGCGCCGAGCACAAGAAGCACCGCTATGCGTTCGCGCCGTTCGGCGGCGGTGCACACAAGTGCATCGGGATGGTGTTTGGCCGCTTGGAGGTCAAGACCGTCATGCACCGGCTGCTGCGGCGCTACCGGCTCGAGCCTTCGCGGCCGGGGTACCAGGCGAAATGGGACTACGGCGGTATGCCGATCCCGATGGACGGCATGCCGATCGTGTTGCGCCCGCTGTAAGCGGGTTTTCTACGCGTTCTCCCCGTAGAGCCGGTTCGCGCAGGCGATGACCGCGCCCAGCGCCGACTGTGTCGGGTCCTGCGACCAACCCATCGCCCATTCGGCGCGGCAGCCGTCGCTGCCCTGGATGAATGTCGCGGTCGTCTGCTCCGACCGCAGCTGGTGAAACCTCAGCATCTCGACCGCTATGCCGTGGTCATAGAGCATCGCGGTCAACGCAGCCACCGGGCCGGTGGCGATAGCTGTCGCGGTCTCGATGCGATCACCAAACCCCAGCGTGGCCCGAAATGTCTGGGCTTGCGGCCCCAACCGGGACGCGCTGTCAGTGCATTCCCATTGGCCTAAACGCAGTGGTCCGGCGCTGGGAGCGTAGGTAGCGGTGAAGGTGCTCCACGACATGGTGTCGGCGTCCTCCCGGATTCCCCGCGGCAACGCGATGCCGTCAAGGCGGATCGATGGCGGGGCGCCGCTCGAAAATCTCAGGTCGGTGATTGTCATGTGCCGGTCTTCTCTGGTCTGAAGTGATGACCGACAGGTAGTAGCTTCCGACCCACAGCGGGGGGTCGGTCTGAATCAGACCCCGCTGCGGGTGCTGGCTACTACGAGAAGACTCTGCACGTCGCCGACAGTAGACGCTGATCGGCGGCCCGTGCAAGTCGATTTTCACGGCGTCGGGCTAGGCCGCCTTGGCGACCTCGTCGAGCGCTTCCTGGAGGAGTCCGGTCACGGCATCGGCGATCTGGTCCAGTCCAGGCTCCTTGGTCACATCGATCATCAGCCGGGGGTCCATCGCGTCGACGATGACGGTGTCGGGGGCGTCTGGGTCTGTGCGCACCACGACGTTGCATGGCAACAGCACGCCGATCTGGCGGAACACATTGACCGCTTGGTGGGCGAATTTCGGGTTGCATGCGCCGAGGATCAGGTAGTCCTCCATGTCCACGTCAAGCTTGGTCTTCAGTGTCGCTTTCATATCGATCTCAGTCAGCACACCAAATCCTTTGTGCGCAAGTGCTTCCCGAGTCCGCGTCACCGCATCTGCGAACGAGGTGTGCAGGGTTTTCGACAGCGCGATTCCCATGTTCGACTCCTTTCTCCGCTGCTCTATGCCAGCGCGAGGAACAGTTTTTCCAATTCGGGCTCGGTCAGTGGGGCCGCGCCGTCGCGTCCCGCACCGCTGACGCACTCACGAAGCCCGGTTGCGACGATTTTGAACCCGGCCCGATCAAGTGCGCGCGACACCGCGGCCAGTTGCGTGACCACGTCCTTGCAATCGCGGCCCTGTTCGATCATCGAGATCACCCCGGCGAGCTGCCCTTGGGCCCGCCGTAGTCGGTTCAGTACTGCCGAGATGCTGTCCTCATCACCGATCATCGGATCTCCTAAGCGGTCGCGGCGAGATCTGCGAATTCGCAGAACGCGTCATAGGCGCGGGCACCATAGATGGTGGCCGGCCCGCCCATCATCAAGAAGCTGACCCCTATCGCCTCGGCCGCCTCCTCCTTGGTTGCTCCGGCGCGCGCAGCGCCTTGAGCATGCGATGCGATGCAGCCGTCGCACCCATGTACGACGCCGATCGTGAGTGCGATGAGCTCTTTGACTTTCGTATCGAGTGCGCCGGGCGCCAGGGCCGCTTGGCTCAGTTCTCCAAATCCGCGATAGACGTCCGGGATCATCTTGCGCAACGCCCGGTGCTGCGGGCCGAGTCTGTTGAGTACCTCGTTGTGGTTGTGATCAGTCATGCCCGATGATACCCCCGGGGGTATTTAGGCGCCACCACCGGCCTGGGTGATCATCGGCATCAGATAGTCACGCACGTATTCGCGGGTGTCGTCGAGGGTGGCGAGATTGATGCTGGTGTGCGGGGTGACGATGAACGACAGCGTGAGTCGGGTCTGAAGCTCTGCGACGGTGCGCAGGTGACGTTCCTGAGCCGGCGTGGCAGTGGTGCCGTAGAGCTCTTCCCGCAGCCACGCTGCCGAGTAGTCAGTGGCGAAATCGATGATGGCGCCGGCATGGACAGTCAAACTCGGCAGGATCGTTTCTGGCTCAGTACGCAGCAACTTCTTCAGTAGAGCGTGTTCCCGCATGAACGTCACTGTGTAGACCGTGTCGTAGACCATGCGGTCTTCAAAAGTCTTGGCGTGCGAGCGGGCCAACTCGCTGCCTTCTAAGAAGCGCCGTACCTCGGCGAGCACGACCGCGTCGTTGAGTGCGGCTTTGGTGGGGAAGCGCCGATAGAGGGTGGCGCGCCCGACACCGCTGCGGCGGGCGACATCTTCCATCGTGGAGCGCCGCATTCCGACCAGCTCGGCCTGCTCTAGCGCGGCACGCAATATCCGCATGGTGATCTCGTCGGGGTTGTCGACCAGGGCAACGACCGCAGGATCGGGTTCGGCGAGTCGCCGCACGAACTCCGCCGTTGGACTCGACGTCACTCAATTCCTCCTTGCTCACCGCGTGGGATGGTCCTAAGGTGGACACAGAGAGACATTAATTGTATCAATGTCTCGCATGTCTCACCAGGCGGTTCGCCGACGCGGAAGGCTACTGGCATGAAAATTGGTCTCTGGGCTCGATGGATGGCGATGCATGGAGTGCCGCGAGCGTTCTTGTCCGCGCAGGCGCGCCGAGGCGACCCGCTAGGCCGCCTGCTCATGAGTCACGGGCGAGGCGGAGATCCTTACCCGCTGCTGGAAGAGATCAGAGCGCAGGGCCCGCTGGTGCGAAAACCGTTCGTATGGGCCAGCGTCGATCATGGGATTTGTCGAGAAATACTGCGAGACAACAGATTCGGCGTTACAGACCCGACGGCGATCAAAGTGCCCCGGCCGGTTCGGCCGTTCATCGCCAGGACCGACCCCGGCGTCGCTAATCCCGTCGAACCGCCCGCAATGGTGGTGGTGGATCCCCCTGACCACACCCGCTATCGACAACTGGTGGCCCAAAGCTTCACCCCGCGCGCCATCGACAGGCTCAGCACACGGGTGACCGAGGTGACCCAGGAACTGATCGAACGTCTCGCTAGCACACCAGATCCCGATCTGATCGCCGATTTCGCGGCTGAACTACCCGTCACGATCATCGCCGAGATCCTCGACCTGCCCGTCGAAAGTCGCCCGCACCTCCTGGAGTGGGGCCACGGTGGCGCTCCTCTGCTGGATATCGGAATTCCATGGACCACCTACCGACGGGCCATCGACGGTCTGCGAGATGCCGATCAAGCCAACCTCGACCACTTCCACCAAGCGCGCACCGGAGAGCCGAGAGAAAACGCGTTCAGCCGACTGGCCGCCGACGGCACCCTCACCGATCGTGAGTTCACGGCGAACGCCGTGCTGCTCATCGGTGCAGGCTTCGAGACCACGGTCAACCTGATCGGCAATGGCATCGTCGTGCTGCTGCAACACCCCGAACAACTGGCGAAGTTGCGTGAGGATCCCGACCTGTGGCCGGCCGCGGTCGAGGAAATCCTGCGAATCGACAGCCCAGTCCAGATGACCGCGCGCACAGCGGGTTCCGACGTCGAAATCGCCGGACGCCGTATTGCCGCGGGCGATATCGTGGCGCTGCTCCTGGCCGGGGCTAACCGCGACCCCCAGGTGTTCCCCGGTCCCGCCACGTTCGACATCACGCGGCCGAATGCGCGCGACCACTTGGCGTTTGCCTCCGGCGTGCACGCCTGCCTGGGCGCCGCTCTTGCCCGAATCGAAGGCGCCACCGCGCTGCGCATGCTCTTCGAAGCATTCCCCGACTTGCGCCTCACCGCGCCCCCGCCACGTCGAGGCCTGGTCAACTTGCGCGGATTCACCAGCCTGCCAACACAACTGGGGAGCAGACGGGCGATAAATGCCTAAAGCGGATTACAACCACCACGATGCGCTGGCGTCCAAGTGGCGACGAGTGCGGTAACGCGCGAGACTGTCGTCACCGTCCGAGATCGCCTCGATGATTCGCAGGTGTGCGTGCTGCACGTCTGCCAGGTCGCGACGGCTTGGCGACGGCTGCTTGGTGGTGGTCCAGTGCCGGCGGAACACCTCGACGATGATCCGGAGGAACAAGTCCAGCACCGCATTTCCGGCCAGCTGAGCCAACCCCGTATGGAAGAGAAACTCCTCCATACCGGCCTTGCGTAGATCTTTGCCGGTTTCCTCGATGACCAGCCGGTGGCTGTCGAGAAAGGCACGTACCTCCGGCGCATCGCGGCGTTTGACGACCTTTGCGACGTTGTCGATCTCGATAGCGTCGCGCACCAACCGTAGGTCGTCGCCACGGGGTTTGCGGTACTGCAGATACAGCGCGATGGTGTCAATGCTGGCCTGCGCCTGCGGTTCTGCCACCACCAGCCCGCCGCCCGGCCCGCGACGCATATTCGCCACGGCATGGTATTCCAGTAGCCGCACCGCTTCCCGCAGCACCGAACGGCTCACCCGGTAGCGTTCCAGCAGCGCGACTTCGGTCCCGAACAACTCCCCGATCCGACGGCCGCTGGTGGCGATGTCGTCGCGGATGGCGGTCGCCAACACTTCTGCGAGCTTGCCGTTCGGTGCCCCCCGGTCTAATTCGCGACGGTGGCGCGTCCGGACAGGAGGCTGGTGGTCTTGCAGCCAGGCGGTCACCGAATGCGCATGATGCTCGCTGAGTGTCTTGGCCCGCGCCGGGTCACCCGCGGTGACCGCGGTGACGATCTCGGCGTGTTCTTGGTACCTGCGGTCGATCGCCGCAAGGGCATCGCTAGCGGATTCCAGCTGCGAATCTTGCGCGTACCGAACGGTCAATCGCATCAGGATGTCGATAAAGAGTTGCAGCACGGGGTTTTTGGACTGTTCGGCCAATGCGGCATGGAACTCGTCACGTGGCTCGTCGGCGCACAGCACCGCACGCAGCCGCTCGATGCCGGATTCGTCGATCTGTTCTGCGGCAAGTGATGCCGCCAATGGCTCCAACAGCAGCCGCGCATCCAGCAGATCGCCGATCGTCGTACCCAGATACTCCAAATAGATGATGATGGCGTGCGTCGCGGGAGCGGCATCGGGCTCGCAGACGAGCAGTCCACCGTTCGGGCCACGACGCATGCGCGCGACTTGATGATGCTCGACGAGCCGAACGGCTTCCCGCAACACCGATCGGCTCGCCCGATAACGCTGTTGTAGCGACTGTTCGGAACCCAGCGATTGGCCGATCGGCCAGCCGCGCCGGATGATGTCGGCCTCAATGCGGCGTGCGATTTGCGAAGCGCGCTTGTCGGACATCGCTACTCAACATGTCAGCAGCATGCATCCGGCGATCGGACCGCCGCCCACCGCGGCCACCGCAACCTCGGGCCGGCGGGATACCTGCCGCTCCCCCGCCTCGCCACGCAACTGCAGGCACGCCTCGTGCAGCAGCCAATAGCCATGCATCCGGCCAGCCGAGAGTTGGCCGCCGTACGTGTTCAGCGGCAGGCTGCCGTCAAGGGCGATCCGCGTGGCCCCCTCGACGAACGGTCCGGCCTCGCCCTGACCGCAGATGCCCAGGGCCTCAAGCCAGGCGAAGGTGAGGAAGGTAAACCCGTCGTAGAGCTCAGCGAGGTTCAGATCGGCGGGTGTTAAGTCAGTGCGCGACCACATCTGCGCGGCCGCATCTGCCGAGGCCATCTGCGGATAGTCCGCGCGATGAAACCAGCCGCCCGCGCCGTCGGAGCCCCCGATGGCCTCCACATGCACTGCCCGATGCGGACAGTCTTTTGCGTAGTCGGCGCCCGACACGACCACCGCGATCGACCCGTCGATCGGGACATCGCAGTCCAGTAATCCGAACGGCGTAGAAACCGGTCGCGCGGCCAGGTAGTCGTCCATGCTCATCGGATCTTGGTAGACCGCACGCGGATTCAGTGCCGCGTTACGCCTGCTATTGATCGCCAACCAACCCAGCTGCTCTTTGGTGGTCCCGTACATCTCCATATGCCGGCGGCAATTGAGCGCCAACCAATTCGCTGCGGAATACGCATGCGCCGCAACGAGATCGTTGACATCGTCCATCGGTCCGACAGCAGGCGGCTGAGAACCCTCGGGTGTCTCGAACATCCGGGCCAGCGGCGGTGCGGGCGCATTCTCGTCCCGCTTCACCGGCACGGTGCCGCCCAACATTTGTATGGTCCGGTAAATGACCACGTGTCGCGCGTGACCCTCAGACACCGCACGGCACGCCGACATCACCGGGCTCAGCAGACCACCGGTGCCGAAACCCGAACCGCAGTCGGACGCCTCGATGCCCAGCCCGGCGAGGACTTCGGCTGCGGGGGTGTCGCCCAGGGTGGCAATGCCGTTGACGTCGCCCGCAGCCAGACCGGCGTCGTCGATGGCGGCGCGAACCGCTTCCATCGTGAGCTCCAGCCCGGGAATACCGGTGCGGCGGCCGATTCGAGAGATGCCGATGCCGGAAATGATCGCGTCTTTTTCGAAGTAGCTCATCTGCGCCGTCCGTTAGACCAACCCAAGAAAATAGAGTGTACTGTATTGCTCGTGTCGACCGAGGCGACGTCGCCGCTGCTCATTGCGCACTGCGACAATTGCGCACATTGGGTGCATCCCGCGGCGAGCGAATGCCGCGATTGCGGCGGTCCGCTGGCCGCCCGGCCGGTGTCCGGTCGAGGCACCGTGTTCACCTATACGGTCAACTACCACCCGTACAACCCCGAGATTCCGACGCCCTACGTGATCGCCATCGTCGAGCTCGTCGAACAGAGCGGACTGCGAGTAGCGGCGAATATCGTTGACTGCGAGCCTGATTCAGTCACATGCGGGATGCACGTCGAGGTACTGCCGGAGCCTGGCCCCGGCGGCGCACCGCGCTTCGCGCCCGCCAATTAGGCGCGAGCAGACACAACCGCGACCCCACACCAACACAACCACAAAC
>DAIODV010000024.1:0-708 GCA_036746615.1 Mycobacterium sp. | reverse complement strand
AGATTCACACAGAAAACAAAAAGGCTAGCGGTTGCTGCGTCTGCTCGCCAAGAACTCAGGGCTACTTGATCAGCGGGTCGCGGGGCATGCCGAGAATCCGCTCGGCAATCTGATTGCGGGTGACCTCTGAGGTGCCACCGGCAATGGCCATGCCGCGCGCCCCCATCACCATGCGGCTGACCAGCCCGGCCGGCCCGTCGGTGAGGGCGATCTCGGGCCCGAGCAGCGCCGCGGCGATCGCCGCGCCATCACCCATGTGCTCGGCCAGCTTGAGCTTGGTGATGTTGCCTTCGGGGCCCGGTCCTGCGCCCTCGACGCTGCGCGCGGCGCGACGCAGGTTCAGCAACCGCAGCGCATGGTCGTCGGCCAAGAAGTCGCCGATACGAATCTTCGCACCAGCCAACTGATCTGGCCGCTGTTGGGCCAGCCCGATCAGCTGCGCGGCGATGCCCTCGTAGAATCCCCCACCGCCACCGATGCTGACCCGCTCGTTGCCCAAGGTGGCCCGCGCGACGGTCCATCCGGCGTTGGGCTCCCCGACAACGTCCTCGTCGGAAACGAACACGTCGTTGAAGAACACTTCGTTGAATTCCGAGCCGCCGGTGATCTGGCGCAGCGGTCGGACCTCGACGCCAGGGGCCTTCATGTCGATGATCATCGCGGTGATGCCGGCGTGTTTCGGCGCGTCGGGATCGGTGCGCCCGGTGG
>DAIODV010000023.1:805-18788 GCA_036746615.1 Mycobacterium sp. | reverse complement strand
GGACCCACGCTGAAACACCGTCTCCAGCAATGCTTCCAGGCCGTAGATGTCGCTCACGCACGCCAGCGCCGTGTACTCGCCGACCGAGTGGCCGCAGGCGATCGCGTCCTCGACGAAGGCACCCTGCTCGCGCATCTCGGCGACTTGCGCCGCGGCCACCGTCGCCATCGCGACCTGGGTGAACTGCGTCAGATACAGCACGCCTTCGGGGTGTTGGTAGTGCACGCCGCTGGCGATCAGGCTGGTCGGGTTGTCACGCACGACGTGCAGGATCGAGAAGCCCAGCGTTTCGCGGGTGTACTTGTCGGCGTCGTCCCACACCTTGCGGGCGGCCTTCGAGCGGGCCCGTACTTCCATGCCCATGCCCTTGTGCTGAATGCCCTGACCGGGGAACGCGTAGACAGTCTTGGGCGAGGCCAGCCGTGCCGTCGCCGACATCACCAGATCCGAGCCGACCCGGGCAGCGACCTCCAAAACCTCTGCGCCCTGGTCGATTCCGACCCGATCAACGCGGAAGTCCACCTCGTCGCCGGGGAGCACCATGCCCAGGAAGCGGGCGGTCCAGCCGATCAGCCGAGCCGGCGGACGGGCTTGACCGTCGGTGGCGGTCACCACGTGTTGGGCCGCTGCCGATAGCCACATCCCGTGCACGATCGGTGATTCCAGGCCGGCAAGCAGCGCGGCGGACCGATCGGTGTGAATCGGGTTGTGATCGCCGGACACGACCGCGAACGGACGCATGTCGACCGGCGCGGGCAGCGTGACGTCTCGCCGGCGCCGCCGCGGGGTGTCGGTGGCGTTTTCGGAAACCGCGCCACCGGCCCGCAGCGGGTCGGTGAGTTCGGCGGCACCGGTGCGGCCACGGATTGCGAACCGCTCCTCAAGGGTGGCGAGCACTGTACCGTCCGCGTCGGCGACGGTCACCGAGATCGGCACAACTCGCCCGACCTCCGTGTCGGTGGCCACCGAAGCCGTTGCGGTGACAGTTAATTCGGCCGCCACCTTGGGCAACGGGCTGAGCAGGTGTGCGGCATGGTCCAGGTGCACCAGGCTCAGTAAGCCCTCCACGACCGGCACACCTGAGGCGGTGTGTGCGGACCCGATGGCCGCGAAGACTGCCGGCCAGCAGCGCCCGACCAGCGCGTCGGGCACGGTGGTCAGAGTAGGAGCCAGCGGCTCGCCGAAGATGGCGGTGACCCCGGTATGGTCGGCTACCCGCTCGGGGTCCCACGGCACGGTCACGATGGCCGTCCCGTTGTGCACCCGCGGCAACGCGTCCGGACCGTCGGCGCCGGCGGCGATCGCCAACACCGCGCGCATGGCCTCGATAGCGTCCTTAGGACGGACGACCGGAATACCGCCGTCAATCGTGCTGGCGGGCAAGCTGAATCGGATGTCGATCCAGGTGCCTGCGATCGGCACGCTCAACACCACCTGGTCGCCGTCAGTTTGTAGCCGCGCCCCGGTGGACGAATGGGTAGCGCGCAGCTCACGGAGATCCTCAACTCCGTCATGCACCTGCCATTCGGCGGGATCGGCGATGCGGTGCACCGGGTTGGTGGCGACGCGGCCGGCCCACAGCACGTCCGGCGCGTCCAGCACCACGGCGAGCGGCCCGTGCACGTCGAGGCGACCCTGTCGGCGCGCGGTCACCCGCGTGGGCTGCGCCCCGGTTGACAGCACCTCGTCGATCGCGACTTGTTCGAAGCGGTCGAGCAATTCACCGACCGGTTCGTCCATGCGGGTGATACCGGCGACCGCGGCGGTGCCGGGAATGATGCACACCTGGTCGGCTTCGTAGCGGGCGTCGTGGGCTTGCCACAGCGAGTCGCTGCGCCACCAGCGCCGGACGTCTTTGTCGATGACCGGCACGAAGTTGACCGGCTTGCCCAGCGTCTTGCACAGCGTGACGAAGAACGGCACATCGGCCGGATGCAGCTGCACGGTCTCGGCATCGGGGTAGCGCGCCAGCAACGCGGCGACGGCTTCATCTGGATTCTCCAGCAAGGCAACGTCACTGAAGAGGGTCTCGATCGGGCCGTGGTCCTGCGGATGCAGCCGCGCCTCGGCGCGTTGCAGCATCTGCTCGAACCGGTCGCGCCAGGTGTCGGCCAGCCACGGGCTGCCCGGCGCGGCGGTATCGGCCGTGCTGCTGCCGTCGCCGATGGTCAGCTCGACGTAACGACGCAGCCACTGCAGGTAGGTCATCTCAGCGACGTCACCGAAGTACGGCTTGGCCGTCGCAGCCATCGCCGCGATGATCTCGTCGCGGCGCTCAGCGACCGCCTCCGCGTCGCCGGCGACCTCGTCGAGCAGGCGCCCGCACCGGGACGCGGAGTTGTCGATCTCGTGGATATCGGCGCCAAGCTGGCTCCGGCTGGAAGCCATGCCGCCCTGGGCTTTTCCGGCGCTGATCCAGTGGTCGGTGCCCTGCGTTTCGACCAGCATTCGCTTGACGGACGGCGACGTGGTGGATTCCAGAGTCGCCATGGCCGCGGTGCCGACCAGGATGCCGTCGACTGGCATCAACGGGAAACCGTAGGACTCGGCCCAGCGCCCGGACAGGTATTCCGCCGCACGCTCCGGGGTGCCGATACCGCCGCCGACGCAGACGGTGATGTTGGGTCGTGACCGCAATTCCGAGTAGGTGGCCAGCAGCAGATCGTCGAGGTCTTCCCAGGAGTGGTGACCGCCGGCGCGCCCGCCCTCGATGTGCATGATGACCGGCTTAGTCGGCACCTCGGTGGCGATGCGGATGACCGAACGGATCTGCTCGACCGTGCCGGGTTTGAACACCACGTGGCTGATCCCGATCTCGTTGAGCTCGTCGATCAGCTCGACGGCCTCTTCCAGCTCGGGGATGCCGGCGCTGACGATCAGCCCGTCGATCGGTGCGCCGGACTGGCGGGCCTTCTGTACCAACCGTTTTCCGCCGACCTGAAGCTTCCACAGATACGGGTCGAGGAACAGCGCATTGAACTGGTAGGTCCGGCCGGGTTCCAGCAGACCGGACAGCTCCTCGATGCGGTCGTTGAAGATGGGTTCGGTGACCTGCCCGCCGCCGGCAAGTTCGGCCCAGTGCCCGGCGTTGGCCGCGGCGGCAACGATTTTCGCGTCGACGGTGGTCGGGGTCATGCCGGCCAGCAAGATCGGCGAGCGGCCGGTGAGCCGGGTGAACTTCGTCGAGAGTTTGACCCGGCCGTCGGGCAGGCTGACGACCGACGGGGCGTAGCTCGACCAGGGACGGGCCACCTCGGGGACGGCGCCGATCGTGAACAGGTTGCGCTGGCCGCCGCGAGTGGCCGCGGGCACGATGCCGATGCCGAGGCCGCGGATCACCGGTGCGGTCAGCCGGGTGAGGATGTCGTTTGGTCCCAGATCGAGGATCCAACGGGCGCCGGCCTCGTGGACCTTCACGACCTCGTCGACCCAGTCGACCGGCTGAACCAAGATGGATTCGGCCACCGCGCGGGCCAATTCGACGTCGAGGCCGACCTTTTCGGCCCAGTCGCCGACGATGTCGATACCGTCGGACAGCCGTGGCGTGTGGAAGCCAACCTCGACCTGCACCGGGTCGAAGACCGGCGCGAAGACGTCGCCGCCGCGGATCTTGTTCTTGCGGTCGGCTTCCTCCTTCTCCGAGATCTGCTTGCAGTACAGCTCGAAGCGGGACAGCTGTTCGGGGGTGCCGGTGATGACGACCGAGCGGCGGCCGTTGCGGATCGACAACACGGGCGGCAGCACGGTCCGGACATCTTGGGAGAAGTCTTCGAGCAGGCGGTAGATGCGCTCGGGGTCGGCGTTGCTGACCGACACCATCGGTGAGCGATCGCCGAGGACCGAGATGCCACGTCGACGGGCCACCAGCGTGCCGGCGGCACCGATCAGCTGTGCGAGCGCCAGTAGCTCAATGTCGCGTTGTCCCGCGGCTTTCAGCGCCTCCACGGCCAAGATGCCCTGCGAGTGGCCGACGACGGCGACCGGCGGGGTGGCCTGCAAGTCCATGCCTTGGCGCGCCAGCGTGCGGATCGCGGCGATCTGGGTCAGCAACACGCCGGGCAGCGATACCGCGGCTGAGGTGAGTTGCCGGGCCGACGGGATGGGGTCCTCGGCAGCCAGCGCGCGTACCCAACGCAGCGGCTCAAAGCCAATGGGACGTACGACGACGAGCTCCTTGGCGACCGGCTCGAGAAGCATGTCGACCTCGCCGACCAGCGTCGCCAGCTCGGATTCGATGCCTGCCGAAGACACCAGCTCTTCCAGCGTCTCCAGCCACGCTCCGCCCTGCCCGCCGAAGGCGACGGCATAAGCCTCGCCGGCATTGAGACGATCGACCAGAGCATGAGTGCCCTGCGTAGCCTCCGCGGTTATCCCGTCGTGGTCCGCCGACACTCGGTGAGGCTCGTAGATCGTCACGTGTGTATCTCCTATAGCGCTTATCGCCTTGCATGTCAGAGCGGCGCTGCCCTGCGGATGTCGTCTAAATCCCGACCGAGCCCCCGTCCAAGCCGACCGCGTCTCGACTGACCCGTGCTTCGGCAGGCTGACCGAGGGGCACCGAGGACGTTCTCGGCTGCTATAAGAGTGTCATAAGAACCAGTGGGTGTTTCCTGCGAGAATCGGTTACTGGTGAGTTCTACGCGCGGGTAATGGTGCCCTGGGTAACACTCCGCCCAACCGCGGCTGCGGGCCCGCGGACCAAACCCGCTGCGTGCAGGTGGTTACGGTCGAGTAGCAACAACAGCGCAGATCAAGGCAGTATTGTTATGGAATCGTTATCGAAAAAATCTGCGCTTCTTCGGCCGTCCCGGTGCGAGCCGGATGACGCGCCCCGCTGCGAAGGACCAAAATCAGCCCGCCCAGTTCGGTAAACAGATGTTTGCTGGAAACTTACCCGCGGGTCAGCAGGGCTCAGGCCCACTGGCCGAATTGGGGCTTGCAGATGTTGTTGATGTCGACCCCGACGCCGCCGACATTGCGTTTGTCGATCTCGACTTGATGCAGATTCGCCGCCGGATGGGTATATCCGCGCGGTGAGCCCCAGTTGTGCTGCCAGTAGTAGGAGCCGAGGCCATCCTGCAGCGCCCAGTCGATCGTTTTGGAGTTGGCGTACACGCCGACCCGTTGGCGGCCCAGCACGGATTCCCAGCCGCGCAGGTAAGGCGCTACCTGCTGCTTGTACTGCTCGTAGGACGGGTCGTCATCGATCGACGCGTAGATCGGGGCTCCGGCCGGACCACCGGCGGCGGTGTGCAGCTGCCATCCGCGCTGGGCATGCGTGACACCTGCGCTTTGACCGCCGAGCCAGTCGGCGGAGCTCTGCTTGCCGTACTGGTAGCAGGAGACGATCTTGAGACCGTTCTGGCTGAGGTCGCGGGCTTCGGGCAGTTGAATCGGCTTGCCCAGCATCCAGGCGCCGCCGGGCCGACGATCCGAGACGTAGCGGATGGAGCCCATCGCCCCGGCCGCCCTGATCTGGCTGGCGGGGATCACCCCGGCCGCGTAGTCGAGCAGGACGCCCAGGCCATCGGCGGAGGCCGATGGGGCGCACAGCGACCCGGCCGCCACACCAAGACCGAGCAGGGCCGGCGTCGCTGCGGCGAACATCAGCACTGAGCGCCGAGACATATCGGACACGCGTCACAGAATACGACAAGCGCACCAATTACCACATCAACGCCACTGGTCACATCTGTATCAGTGTTGACAGATCCGATCCATGACCTCGGCCAGATGCCGGTGCCCGAACAGCTCGAAACTGGCGACCAAGGCCGCCGGCGCTGCCATCACAACCAGCAGACATACCGTCGTCGAAATGCCTGCCGCCGCGAGCCCTACCGCGGCCGCCAACACCACGAGGCATATCAACACATCGACCGCGTAGAACCCGTCCCAGGTCCGCGCCAGCAGCAAATAGGTGCCGAACACCGTGCAGACGTAGACGCCGACCGGCAGCGCAACCGCAATGACCGTCGCAACGGAGCCCAGCTCCGACCGATGTTCGATGAAGTCCGCGGCAGCATGCAGCCCCGCACCGGTGGCGACGATCGACCCGAACAGCACGATGTGCAAGTAGCCGTAGCCGAACGAGCGCTCGCGGTGGGCGTGCAGCAGGTCGGCGGCCGGCACGACGAAGTAGACCCACCACATGCCGAAGGTCAGACCGGTCCCGGCGACCGCGACCAGCACGGCGTCTGTCGTCCACCCCTGCCCGGCAACGACCGCCGACAGTGATGCGACGGTCCCCACCACGCCTTCGCCGAGCGCGATGATCGTCAGCAACGAATTGCGCTCGGCGATGTGGTGCGCGTGCCAGGGCGTGCCGACCATGCGCTTTTCGGCGATAAGCGGACCGATCAGTTCGATCGCGATCAGCACGGCGAACAAGATGAAGCTGACGCCCACCGAGTTGTTGGCGATCGCAACGGCGATCCAGCCAACTTGTGCGACGGTGATCGCCGACGCGTAGGTCAGGCAGGCCGATCGCCGGTCGGGGTCTTGCCTCGCCGCGCGTAACCACTGGATGACCATGGCGACGCGCATCACGACGTAGCCAGCGACCAGGGCGCGGTTGTTGACGGTTCGGCCGTCGGCGATCGATGAGAAGACTTGCGGAATGCCCAGCGCCAGTACCAGCACACCGACCATCTGCAGCATCGTCGTCAGCCGGTACACCCAGTCGTCGGTGTCATAGGCCGAGGCGAACCAACTGAAGTTGATCCATGCCCAGCTGACGGCGAAGGTGGCGAATGAGAAGCCGGCCAGCCCGGCGCCGAGGTGGCCGACGGCCAGTGCGTGCGCGAATTGTGAAGCGGCTACCCCGAATGCGATGACGAACGTCAGGTCGAATAGCAGCTCCAACGGCGTTGCCGCCCGATGCGGCTCGTGCGGGTCGCGACCCGACATCTGGCGCAGTCGGTGCGCGAACGGCGCGCGCCTGGAGGAGCTTGCGGGTTGACTCACCCGGCCATTCTCACCGGATGCCCGCGGCGGTATGTACGATCCTCCCCATGCCGCTGGTCAGTGGTGCGACGGCCGCCGGGTTCAACATTGTTCGGCTGCTGGGCGACGGACAGATCGGTGAGCTCTATGTGGCTGAGCATCCGAGGTTGCCGCGGCAGTACGCACTCAAGATCCTGCCGGAAGACATGTCAGCCGACCCGGAGTATCGCTTCCGGTTTCACCAAGAGTCCGACCTGGCGGCCGCGCTGTCGCATCCGAACATCGTCGGCCTTCATGATCGGGGCGAGTTCGAGGACCGGTTGTGGCTTGCGATGGACTACGTCGACGGCGCCGACGCCGCCCAGCTGCTCACCGAGACTTATCCCGACGGCATGCCGCCAGACCTGGTGATCGAGATCGTCTCCGCGATCGCGGACGCACTCGACTACGCCCACGAGCAGGGGCTGGTGCACCGCTACGTGAACCCGAGCAACATCTTGCTCACCGATCCGGCATCAGGCAGACGACGCATTTTGCTGGCCGGTTTTGGCGTTGCGCGGCGCTCCGACGAGACCAACAGTTTGACGCGCGCGAACCTTGCCATCGGCACCGTCAGCTATGCAGCGCCGGAGCAGCTGCTGGACGACTCGGTCGAGGGCCCAGCTGACCAATATGCCTTGGCGTGCACCGCGTTTCAGTTGCTGACCGGGTGGCCACCGTTTGCGCACATGAACCCTGCCGTGGTGATCAGTAAGAACCTCACCGAGGCGGCGCCGCGGCCCAGCGATATCAAACCCGAGCTGATCTACTTCGATGCGCCCTTCGCTCGTGCGCTCATGAAGGCACCCGCTGAGAGATTCCCGCGATGTCAGGACTTCGCCAAAGCGCTTGAGGCGAGAGCGAACCTGAAGTTCCCGAGCGCGAAAGCCGCACCGCCCGTCTCAGCGGAGCGGAGCACCAACGGCTCGCCGCCGAGCGAACCCGCGGCATCCGCTCCCCCGGCCGACGACGTCGACGAGGCCGCCGCACCGCCAGATGTGTTGCCAACAGCTGACGTTGACGACGCCCCGGATGTCACCGCCGCGCCGGATGCCGTGCCAGAGTCAGAGTCCAAAGTCGACGACGCCATCACGTTGGCCGAACCCGACGTGTGGAGCGCGGCGCCGGACGACGCATCGCAAGCGTCGCGGCGTCGTCGGATGCTGCACACCGCAGCGCTCGGCCTCACCATCCTGGCGGTGGCGTTGGGCGGGGTCTTGGGCGTCAGGGCGCTGCGCTCGGCCTCTCAGCCCGATGACGCACCCACCAATGCCGACACTGTGGCGCCCGTGACCACTACCGCGCCCGCGCGTGTGGCACCCGCTACGGCCATCCCGCCGCCGATGGTCAAGGCTCCTTCTCCCAGAAGGACCACGCCACCGACGATTACACCGTCGCAAGCAGCAACGACCGCAACGACGCCGACCTCGACTTCGACGACGCACACGGCCGTGCCGGAGACAACCAGGGCACACTCGTCATCGCCGACGACTACTCCGTCGGGTCTGGATACTCGGCCTGCAGTGGGCATTCCCTGCGGTGCGCCGGGTGCCGTCGCCACGTCGAACGCGGGCGTACCCGTGGTCTGCGCGGACACCCCCGGCGGATCGGCGTGGGAGCCTCCCGGAGCCGGAGGATGACGCAGCGGCCTCGCTGCTGATTACTTCTTGTATTTGTTAAGTTTATAAAGTTACGGTCAATCAGAGCGTGAGCCCAACGGCGGAGGACCGCGATGGAACGCGACCAACTCATCGACCTGACCCGACGTGCCGTCAAGTTGGCACGCGATAAGGCGACCGACCTTGCGCCGGATGAGCATACGGTGCGTGCGCAGGAGTACACGTCGGTCGAGCGCCACGAACGCGACATCGCGATGTTGATGGCCAGCCCGCAGCTGGTCGGTTATGTATCGGAGTTACCGCAACCGGGGGCCTACTGCACAAAGTCCGTGATGGGGCGATCCGTCCTGCTGACCAGAACCTCCACCGGCGCGGTCAAGGCGTTCGACAATGTGTGCTTGCATCGGCAGTCACAGGTTGTCACCGGTTGCGGCAAGGCGAAGACCTTCACCTGCCCGTATCACGCGTGGACGTATGACAACAGCGGGCGATTAGTCGGTCTGCCCGGCCGGGAGGGCTTTCCCGGAGTGCAGGTGAAATCTGACAGCCTGACCGAACTGCCTGCGACCGAATTCGCCGGATTCCTTTGGGTCGCACTCGATCCCGACGCCACATTGGATATCGCCGCACACTTGGGTCCGCTTGCCGAGGAACTCGACTCCTGGGGCATCGGCCGGTGGTCTCCGCTGGGCGAGAAGGTCCTCGACACACCGATCAACTGGAAGCTCGCGGTCGACACCTTTTCGGAGAACTACCACTTCGCGACTGTCCACCGCGAAACCTTCGCCAGAATCGCCCGTAGTAACTGCACGGTGTTCGATTCGTTCGGACCACATCACCGGCTGATCTTTCCGTTGAACTCCATCCTGGAACTGGAGAACGTTCCCGAAGACCAATGGGACCCGTTCCAGAACATGGTGGTGATCTACGCGCTGTTTCCGAACATCGTGCTATCGGTGACCATCGCCAACGGCGAGCTGTTCCGCATCTACCCGGGCGAAACACCGGGCAGATCCATTACCGTCCACCAGAATTCGACGCCGCTGGATATCTCTGAAGATTCCGTTGCGGCCGGTGCCCAAGCTGTTTTCGACTATGCCCATGCCACCGTGCGTGACGAGGACTACCGGCTTGTCCAGGGCCTGCAGGCCAACCTTGAATCCGGTGCCCGCGATCATCTGCTGTTCGGCCGCAACGAACCAGGGCTGCAGCATCGTCACATGTCTTGGGATTCAGTCATCAACCGATAACGCCGCGATCAGGACATCGATCACTTCGCGGCAATCTGGTCGATCGATGGTTTGCAACAACTTTCGTGCTTCCGCGCGTTGGCCCGAGAGAACCAAAAGCCGGAGCCGGTCTGCGAGGCTTGACTCGGCCGCGGCCAGCACCTCGATCAGCTCCCAATCCCGGTAGAGCGCGAGGGAACGTTCGTAGAATGCGAAGCCACTGACCTGTTCTCCCCGCAGCGTTCCGTGATAGCGATACGGCCCTTCCATGTATTCGATCGGCAGGCCGTGTGCCGGGGCCGCAACTAAGGGCTCGCCGGTGATATCGAGTTGTAGTGTCGGACAGCGTAACCGATGGCGATCGGGCATGAACCGTGCCGGTGCCAGCGGCGGCAGCAGCGGCTGAATTCCATCCGGCCATCGGACATAGCTGGTGACTGTGACCTCGACGTCCTGCGCGCACTCCGGCGCCATCGCCGGGTCGGGATAGCTGGCTGTCACACCCGAGAATGGTTGCAGCGCATTGCCGTTCATCCGATCGAATTGTCGCCAGATGCTCAGATCGACGCCGTTGTCCAGATTAATCGTGCGCCACTCGTGCGAGCGGGCACGAGGGTCGCCCCCGGTTCCGCCGCCGCCGGCGTATTTGGGAAACCACTGCCGATCGACGTGTCCCGCGCGGCCGATGACCTGTTCGTCGAGCTCGCCCCAGCGCAGTGTCCCGTGCATTGCCATGCCCGTCTGGAAATACGAATAGGTGTCGTGCTGGCCGAAGCAGACGATGTTCCCGTTGTAGTCACCCGCGCCGACAGGCACCGGCGCCCGGGTGGGGTTGACGGTCAAGTCCAGTTCCATCGGCTGGCCGGCTTGATCCGTGCCGCGCAGCGTGACGCGGTAGGTGTAGGGCTGCAGCTCGCCGTCTTCGCCTCGGCATGCCGTCCAGGCCACTGGCCCTGCGCTGCTTTGGTAACCGATGTCGAGGTAGCCGGCGGCGGTGGACATCTTGGGCTGGGCATCTGGGCGCATACTGGCCGGCGGCATGTCGTAATCGGTATACGTGCCGTATGTGCCGTTGTCGCAATCGAATAGCGCCATCGTGTAGAAGTCGGCGACGATTGTCCCGCCCGGGCGGTTTTTATTGAAGATGGTCAGGAAGGCGAACGAGCGGCCCGTCGCGCCGGTCAGCTCACCGGCAATGAACCAGGTGTCGGATTCCTGGTCGGCGTGTTCGCCTTCAGCGGCAGGAAAGTCCAATGCGCGGTCGTCGGCAACCAGCCGAAAGGGGTATGTGCGCCAATCGTCAGTCATGTTGCCCCTCGGGGACATCGATCGCGTCGTACTTGTCGGCGCCGAGGAACTCGCGCACCTTTTCGATGTGGTCGTCTGCGCCGAGTTCCAGCGTTTCGGCGGCCAGCCCGTAGTCGATGATCGCGATCGCCGCTTGGGCGATGTGCTTGGAGAACGCTCGCTTGGTGGTCTGCAGCGCGCGGGCCGGCTGAGCCGCAAGCCGCGCGGCAAGCTGTAGCGCCTCGTCCATCAGCGAGTCGGCGGGTGTGACGCGATTGGCCAGGCCCAGATCCACGGCCAACTCCGCGGGAATTCGCTCACCGGTGTAGATGTACTCCTTGGCGCGGATGAGGCTGGTCATATACGGCCACAGCAATGCTCCGCCGTCGCCCGCGGTCAGCCCGATCGAGACGTGCGGATCGCACAGATAGCTGCGCTCGGACATCAACACCAGGTCGCAACACAATGCCAGCGATGCGCCGAGCCCGATGGCCGGGCCGTTGACCGCCGCGACGACCGGCAGCCGGAAGTTGATCATCGCGTTGAGAATGTCCGACGCTTGTGCCGAGATGTCGTATCGCAGCCTAAGAGAGCGGTGCTGGGCCTTCAAGAACGCGAAATCGCCTCCGCCGCTGAAGGTTTTACCCGCTCCGGTGAGCACCACGCAGCGGGCTTCGGCGTCGCGCTCCAACTCGCGCCAGACATCGAGCAGCTTGTGGTGCAGGGTCGCGTCGATGACATTGTGAGCATCTGGGCGGTTAATCGTGACGATCCGAACCGCGCCGTCCGTCGTCACCCGAAGTTCGTCGCTCACCTAAGCCTCACGCCGTGCTTTTTTGCTATGTTAGCATCAATAGCGAAGTTACCGTCGGCTTTTCAGAGGTGGTGCCCCCATGACGGAGACCCGTGACCACCGTTGCTACGACCAGCTTTTCATCGGAGGACGGTGGCGCGAGCCGTCCACCCGGCAGCGGTTAACAGTCATCTCCCCGCATTCCGAAGAGCCGATCGGTGAGTCCCCCGCCGCGGCCCCGGCCGACGTCGACGCCGCGGTCATCGCCGCGCGGGAGGCGTTCGACCGCGGCCCGTGGCCCCGGCTGGACCCGAGCGAGCGGATGCGCAAGGTCGAAGAACTTGCCACCATCTATTCCGGCCACCTCGACGAGATGGCAGACCTGATTACCGACGAGATGGGCTCGCCGCGCAGTTTCAGCAGGCTCGGCCAGGCGGCTGCCGCGGTGTCGCTCATTCATCTCGCGCTGGCCGCCGCCCGCAACTTTCCGTGGGCCGAACGCCGGCAAGGGGTGCTGGGCGAAGTTCATCTGCGCCGGGCACCGGTGGGTGTCGTCGGGGCGATCGTGCCGTGGAACGTGCCGCAGTTCCTGATCATGCCCAAGCTGATCCCCGCGCTGATCGCCGGTTGCACGGTTATCGTCAAACCCGCACCCGAAACACCTTTGGATGCTTTGTGGTTGGCCGAGATGATCGAGCAGTTGGATCTGCCCGAAGGGGTGGTGTCAGTGCTGCCCGGTGGGACGGATGTCGGTGAGGCGTTGGTCCGCCATCCGGGGGTGGACAAGATTGCGTTCACCGGATCCAGCGCGGTCGGGCGCCGGATAGCGACGTTGTGCGGCGAACAACTCAAACGGGTCAGCCTGGAACTCGGCGGCAAGTCGGCGGCGATCATTCTCGACGACGCCGACATCGACAAGACCGTCAAAGGCCTGAAGAGCGCGAGCCTGATGAACAATGGCCAAGCCTGCGTCGCGCAGACCCGCATCCTGGTCAGCGAACGGCGTCGTGACGAGGTCGTCGACGCGCTGGCCGGCATGATGTCGGGATTGCAGGTGGGCGATCCGACCAACGAGGCGACCGACGTCGGGCCGCTGGTGGCCAAACGCCAACAAGCTCGGGTGCAGGACTACATCCGGTCCGGAGTGAAAGAGGGCGCGCGGATCATCCTTGGCGGTGAGGACGCGCCGAGCGAACGAGGGTGGTACGTGCAGCCGACGCTGTTCGCCGACACCACAAATGACATGCGGATCGCGCGCGAGGAGATCTTCGGCCCGGTGCTGAGCGTGCTGACCTATCGCGATGAAGATGATGCGATCCGCATCGCCAACGACAGCGACTATGGTCTGGCCGGATCGGTATGGACCGCCGACGTCGCGCACGGTCTCGAGGTGGCCGCGGGCGTGCGTGCCGGCACCTATGGCATCAACATGTACACACTCGATATCGGCAGTCCGTTCGGCGGTTTCAAGCAGTCGGGCATCGGACGCGAGTTCGGCCCGGAGGGGCTGCACGAATACATCGAGCTGCAATCGGTGGTCAGCAAAGGAGCGATGCCGCCACTGTCTGGTTGACATACCAGCCACACGAGCCTCCGACGTTTGGCGCACTCGATCTGCCCGTCTCACAGCGACAAATCCGTTGTGTGCCTTAGGTTGTCGCTCGGAGGCGGGCACATCGTCGTATCCTCAGCCACCGAGGCAGGGCCGCGCTAGTCGATTGGTTGCCAGTTCGGGTTGCGGCCAAGCCGAGCAAGAAGTTTCGACTGCGCATCGGCGTCGTCATCCACCGCGACGGGAGCCTCGAACATCCCGGAGCCGCTCAGCGCAAGTGGGTCATTCAACAGTGCTGTGTAGAAATGCTCACACCACCGGGCATCCAGCCGATCATCGGCACCCACCGCCCGAGCGAGATCCCACGTGTGCACCAACACGTCGCGGGTGAGGTTCGGCAGCAGCCTCGGCTCATCGACAAGCCCGTCGAACGCCTTCTCTAACTTGGCGTAAGTCAGCTCCCACCGCACTTGCGGATCGTCGCGCGGGCGGTCGGGCTTGAGTCCCAACGGCCGCAACAGAAGCACGTCATGAAAGCCGATGACGTGCTCCAGCACTCCCCTGGCATCCCAGGCATCGCAGGGCGAAGGCCGATCCCATTTGCCGCGTGCCGCGCGAACCGACTCGCCGAATCTTCGGCACACCGCTAAATGCCGCTCCCCCAAGTCCTCAGCCATGGGGAAGTTGCAGCGTGAGCTCGACCGGACAACACAGCTCGCCGCGTTGGTTGGTCACCTCGATCTCCAGATCGAGCAGGTAGCGCGGCGGCTCGGCGGTGGTGTCGCTGCGCTTGGCGACGACACGTCCGCGGCCCACCATGGTGTCACCGGCGTAGATCGATCCGGTCAGTCTCAGCTTGCGGCGCACTACCCTGCTGTCCGGCCCGGCCCAATCGGTCGCGATGCGATCGGCGAATCCGGCCAGATGCATGGTGTTGACGAAAATTGTTGGGTGTCCCTGGCTTTCGGCGTAAGCAGGATCAAAGTGGCCCGGAAAGTAATCCCACGTTGCTCCGGAGTTCATCACCACCCGCTGATAGCTGATCTCATCGCGCACTTCGGGCAGCTCCACCGGAACGCTGATCGCCTCCCAATCCAGCGTCATGACGGTGTCTCAGGAGTGAAGCGGAACAAGGTATTCCGGTTGGTAGCCACCACTGCACCATCTTGGCGGGTATAGGTATCCAATGTTTCGACGAAGTGGCCTACCCCGAGCCTGGTCCGCTTCTCTGGTGAAACCGATACCACTTGCTCGACGACGGTGAGCCGGTCGCCTTCGACGATGGGCAACGGGAATTCCGCCTCGTTAGCCGCATTGATGAATGTGGTGCCGGGCAACGGTACCCGCAGCGCGCTCGCCGATACGGGTGGCCGCTCGGTCGGCTCCCAAGGCGGCGGCGTGAGCCACCCCATCAGCAGCGCCGGCGGAGCCAACAACCCTCCCCAAGTGCGCGTGGCGAATTCGGTGTCCCAATACGACAGGTTGGCGTCCCGTATTGTTGCCGCGAACATTTGGATCCGGGCCGCACTGACCACGGTCCCCGCCGTCCTCGGCTCACCGGTCACGCCGACCATCCGCAGGGCATCCTCGTAGGTACCGAACGCCAGCTCGTAGCTGATGGGTGGCGTCATACGGTGAGCGAATGCCCGTTCGATACCGAATCCCATTGCAGCTCACGGGATGTGAAGTACCAGCCGCCGCGCTCGTAGATGAGTTGATCCCGATAGGTTCCGGTTGCGCGCAAAGCGATAGCGCCGTCACCGCCACCGGCGAAAAGCAGGGCGACACACCGCTGCGTCGCGTTGACCCCGTCGACGGTGATTTCGTGATCGACAGTGACCAGCCGTCCCCGCCCGCCGTCGAAAGCCGCACTGAGGTCAGTGAATTCTTCACCGTCACGGGTGAACCGGGCACCCGAGTGGCGGAATGTCGCGATCCAGCCGTTACGGTCGCCGTCGGAATAGCATCGGTTGTGCTGCGCGGTCACATTCAGGATGGCGTCGCGTCCCGCCGCTCCGTCGAGGACGTACTGCTGCTGGTAGGTCATGGCCATGTGTTCTCTCCCTGTTTCACCGGCTGACGATGTATCCGTGAGTTTCTCGGTCCCAGGCGTCGGGTCCGACACCGCGCCCGCGAAGAATGTCCTTGCGCACGCGCCCGAGGATGGTCTTGGGTAGCTCATCGACGATCTCTACATATCGCGGCACGCAGAAGTACGGCATCCGCGCGCTGCAGAAGTCCAGCAGCTCCGGGTAATCCAGCGTGCAGTCCGGTCGCAGCGCGACGACCATCAGGATGTCGTCCTCGCCGAGGTCGCTGGGCACGCCGACCGCGGCGGCTTCGAGTACCGCCGGATGACCCAGCACAACAGTCTCGACTTCGACCGAGGAAACGTTCTCGCCGCGGCGGCGCAACGAATCCTTCACCCGGTCCACGTAAGTCAGGTTGTGATCGCTGGACAGCACACCGAGGTCGCCGGTACGAAACCACGCCGGATGCCGGTCGACGCCGCCGTCGGCGTTCACATACCCCTCGCTCATGACATGGGGGTATCGCGGCCGGCACGCGATCTCCCCTACCGACCCGTCCGGAAGCGGTTCCCCGTTCGGGGCGACGATACGCACCTCGAAATGGGGATTTGGCCGACCAGATGTACCGGGCACGCCTTCCTCGTCAACGCTTTTCACCGCGATCGGGAAGGCTTCGGTCATCCCGTACATGGTGACGATTCGGCAGCCGTAACGCTTTTCGATGTCGCGATATACCGATGCGTCGATCGGCGCCGCAGAGATGAACCGCAGTGGTACCTGCGCATCGCGAGGATCGGGCGGCTGGCGCAGCAGCATCGAAACCATTGCGCCGGCACCGGCGAATCCGATAGCGCCGCAGGCGCGTACCTCATCCCACACCGTCGCCGGATGAAAGCTCGGCGCCAGTACGGTTGTCCCGCCGACGAGCATCGGCGCCAGCACTGAAGGTGCCGCGCTGAGATGAAACAACGGCATCGCCGTCCACAGCGCCTCGCCGGCACTGAACCCCCAGGACGACGCGACCGTCGCGGCCGTGGTGAATAGGTAATGCCAGGTGGTGGCAACCGCTTTCGATGCCCCAGTGGTGCCCGACGTGAAGAACAGCGACCCGATATCCCCGACATCGCCGATATACTCATCCGCCGTCCGGACGGCCTCGTCGAACGAATCGCCTTGCACAACAATGCTCTTCAGCTCAGGCAGACGCTCGGCCACGTCAGCGATCCGCGGTTGCCTTTCGGCGTCGGTGATCACCGCCTTGGCCCGCGACAATCGGAGCGCGTGCAAGAGGAAGTCGCCTTTGTTGGCGGCATTCACGGCTGCGCTCACCGCACCGATGCGCGCAGCCCCCAGCCAGAAGTAGATCCATTGGGGACACGTTGCGGTGAACAACGCGACGCAGTCGCCGGGTCCGATGTCCAAGTTCAGCAGAGCGTTCGCCGCGGCGCAGGACCGCTGCCGCATCTGCTCGAAAGTCACGTCGGCGCCGGCGATCGACATCATCACCCGGTCGGGAAACTGCTCGGCGCGACGGTCGAGCACCGCTGCGACACTGAACCGTTCGACGCCGAAATCAGCTGGACCGATGGGCTTTCCGTCGCAGGAAGGTGCCGACCCAGCCGGCACGCGGGACATCGGGCTCCTTCTCAGGCCTGGGCGGCCGCCGGGTCAGGCTCACCGTCGGGGGTGTAACCGAAGTCGTCGGGCGAAGCCTGTTCGCCTGGATAGAAGCGATGCGCCCAGCGACGAAGGGCCGCATAGTCGTGAGCCTCTTCCGGTGCGAGGTTCGGCTTTTCCAGGTACTTCATGTTTTCCCACGTAAAGAAGTCCTGCTTGATGACTTCCTGCTGCAGCGCAAGGAAACGCGCAGCGCGGCCGGTGGGCTTGTCACCGGTGTCACCCGGCTCACGAACCGACGCCTGGGTGTAGAAGTAGTCGGTGTAGTCCTCGTCGACCGGAGTCTGCCCGGTGACTTGGCAGGTGGCCACCAACTCGCTGGGGAAGCGGACAATGCCCAACCCGAGCGAGTAGTTGTCGTAGATGATCTTGGCGTCGACCGGCCCGTTCGGGGTCAACCATGTCTGCGCCCTGCCACCGCCGAAATGGGCGTTGACCGTGGCGTGCAGGTGATAACCGGACACCTCGAATGACGCAGTGGTGGCGGGGTTGGCGGCCTTGTGCACGTATTGCACGTGGTACGGGTCGGCAGCGTTCTCGATGATCATCTGCGCGTGCACCTTGACGCGGTTGACCATCCGCGTGTGCGGGTGCAGCGGGTAGTACTCGTCGGTCTCCAACTCGGGCAGCACCGGTGGTTGCCAGTACGGCGCCCGGCCGTGCCGCTCATGCCACACCAGCATGAAGCCGTACCACTCGGTGCTGTGGTAGGTGCGGACGCGCACGTTGTTCTTGCAGCCGATCTTGCTGTACGGGATCAGCGCGTTGGTGCCGTCGCCACGCCAACGCCATCCGTGCCAGGGGCAGACGATGTT
>DAIODV010000023.1:0-795 GCA_036746615.1 Mycobacterium sp. | reverse complement strand
CAGGTGTTGGCAATAGGCGTCCAGCACGTTCAGCTGGCCGGACTCGGTGCGAAACAGCACCATCTCCTGGCCGAAGTAATGCGCCCGCTTGACCTCACCGGGCGCCAAGTCCGAGGCGAAACCGACGATGAACCACCCGGTCGGGAAGCGGTACGGCGACAGGCTGATGCCGCTCGTCCCGAACTCGCGTTCCGACGGGTCGATGGAGGAGTCCGAAACCGTGTCCGTCACTTCCCTCTCCGTTCCCGCGTATCTGGGTCGCCTACGGCAGCGTTAGTACTCGCCGCGCCTGGACGACTTGGGTCTATTTTTACTATTTTAAGCATTGAACGTCAACGCGCGGCGCCGGTCGGCTCTAGTGCTGGGTGCGGCGCCCGAAAGTGAATCGAGGTTCCGGATGACGGCGGCGGCAGTCGATCTGTCCGATTTTTCATTGTGGCGCAACGGCTTTCCCGACGAGCTGTTCACCGAGCTGCGGCATACCAGGCCGCTGTTCCGCCACGGTGTGACGCCAGGTGTCGCCAAAACCGTCAAACGGGATTTTTGGATGGCGACCAAGCACCGGCACGCCGTGCGCCTGCACCGCGACGCCGAATCGTTCACCGCCGGCGACGGCCCACTCATCCAGCCGGCGGACCTGTTCGCGTCATATCCGACCATCATCACCCTGGACCCACCGGAGCAGTCCAAGCACCGCAAACTCATCTCGAGTGCATTCACCCCCCGGGCGATCGCCAAGCTCGAAGACGGCATCCGCGCCCGTGCCGCGCGGATGATCGACCAGCTGCTCGAGCG
>DAIODV010000022.1:16730-18800 GCA_036746615.1 Mycobacterium sp. | reverse complement strand
CGTCACCGGCGGTGGCCGCGGCATCGGCGTGATGATGGCGCGCGGGCTGCTGCGGGCCGGGGCGTCGGTGTATCTGTCGAGCCGCAAAAAGGCCGAACTCGACGCCGCCGTTGCCGAGCTGTCAGTCCACGGTCCCGTCCAGGCGATCCCCGCTGATCTCGGCACCATCGACGGAGTTCAGGCGCTGGCCGCCGACCTCGCCGACCGGGAGGACGCAATCCACGCGCTGTTCAACAACGCCGGCGCGGCGTGGGGGGCGCCGTTCGGCGAGTTCCCCGAATCAGGCTTCGACAAAATTCTCGACGTCAACGTCAAAGGCGTGTTCCTGCTGACCCGTGCCCTGGTGCCCATGCTGACGGCGGCCGCGACCGACGACGACCCGGCACGCGTGATCAACACCGGCAGCGTTGACGGCATGGTCCCGCCAGGACGCGGCCGAGACAACTTCTCTTACAGCGCGAGCAAGGCCTCCGTGCACATGCTGACCCAACATCTCGCGGGCGAGCTGGCGCCGCGGATTCTGGTCAACGCGATCGCGCCCGGTCTCTTCCCATCCCGGATGACCAAGGAGATCCTGCGGGCCGGCCCCGACGTGGTGGGCGCGCACTTGCCGCTGGGCCGCGTCGGCCAACCTGACGACATCGCGGGCATCGCTGTCTTTCTTGCCAGCCGCGCCAGCACCTACATCACCGGCGCGGTGATCCCGGTGGACGGCGGCATCAGCGTCATCCGCTAGCGGGCTTTCAGTGACCCCCGCGAGCAGACGCAGAATCGCACGAATTGACCTCCGGCAGTGCGATTCTGCGTCTGCTCGGCAGTCATTTCAGGTTTTTGTCGAGGAAGTCGAGCTGATCGGCGACCACGCGCTCGAACGCGTCGCCGACGTAGATGTCGAAATGTCCCTCCGGGTAGAGCTTGATCTGGCCGCGTGGCGCCATCGCCGCGTAGCGACGTGTCGGCCCCGGCGGTGCGACCGAATCGGATTCGCACACGCAGAACAGGATTGGGCAGGGCACCTTCGCCGCCAGGCGACCCGGACGGTAGGGCAATAGCTTTACCCCGATGCGGGCGGCGACTTCGTTGCGCAATTGCGTGCCATCAGGCACCAACTTCATAAAGCCGGGGTAGGCGTCAGGCGCGGTCATCAGCGCGACCTCGCCCGGGTTGCCGGCGGTAGGGACCATCACGGGAGGCTTGCCGAGCCGGGCACCGATCAGATCGCGGACGGCCAACGCCGTGATGCGGGCGCTGGTCAACGGGTTCACCGCCGAAAAAGAGGCGATGCTGTCGGTGAACGGGCATTGCGAGACGACCGCGGCGATGCCGGGCAGCCGGGCTGCCGTCGCAATCACATGGCCACCGCTAAAAGATGTGCCCCACAAGCCAATTCGATCCGGATCGATGTTGGGCAGCGTCCTGGCGTGCGCCACCGCAACAGTCCAGTCCTGCAGTTGCATCCGGATGTCGAGGAGTTGCCGCGGCGCACCCTCGCTGTCACCAAAGTTGCGGTAGTCGAACACCAGGCAGGCGTAGCCGGCCGCGCAGAAGCGTTCGGCGTAGGCGTCTAGTCGCATGGTGCGAACGGCGCCCAGTCCGTGCGCCATCACCAGCAGGGGTGCGCTCCCATCGCTTGCCGGATGGTACAGCCACGCACTGATTCGGTCGCGACCTGAGTTGAACCGCACATCTTCACGTTGCATGCTCACAGCTCCTAATCCTGCATCACCCGCCTCGCCGGGCGTGTGGTACACCGTCGCCATGACTCGAAGCCTGCTGCGAGCCGTGTCGTCGGTAGTCGGACCGACCCATGTCAGCACCGACCCTGACGTGCTGGCGGCGCGCAGCGTCGACCACACCGGCCGCTACCACGGGCAGGCGAGCGCCCTGGTACGTCCGGGCTCGGCGGACGAAGTGGCCCAGGTGTTGCGGCTGTGCCGGGACGCCGGGATACACGTAACCATTCAGGGTGGCCGCACCTCGTTGGTCGCCGGCACGGTCCCCGAGCACGATGACGTGCTGTTGTCGACCGAACGGCTTTGCGCCATAACCGATGTCGACACGACGGAACGC
>DAIODV010000022.1:15139-16720 GCA_036746615.1 Mycobacterium sp. | reverse complement strand
TGGCAATGGTCAGACTCCACGGAGCCGGCTGGGCAGCCATCCGCATCGCTCCCTTACCTCGACGCGCGTCCCGATTTCGACACGACGGAACGCCGTGTGGAAGTCGGGGCAGGCGCCGCCTTGGCGACGGTGCAACGCGCCGCCACGGCCGCCGGTCTGCTGTTCGGTGTGGACCTGGCGGCGCGCGATAGCGCCACGGTCGGGGGAATGGCCTCGACCAATGCCGGCGGGTTGCGCACCGTGCGTTACGGCAACATGGGCGACCAGGTCGTCGGTCTGGACGTGGCGTTACCCGACGGGTCGGTGCTGCGACGGCACTCTCGCGTGCGGGCCGACAACACCGGCTATGAGCTGCCGTCGCTGTTCGTCGGTGCCGAAGGAACGCTGGGCGTCATCACTTCGCTTGATTTGCGGCTGCACCCGAATCCGTCGCACCGAGTGACGGCGCTGTGCGGCTTCGAGGACCTCGACGCGCTGGTCGACGCCGGCCGGCTATTTCGCGACCTGGACGGAGTCGCTGCGCTGGAACTGATTGACGGCCGAGCCGCTGCGCTGACCGCCGAGCATCTGGGGGTAGCGGCGCCGGTGCGCGGTGACTGGTTGCTGTTGGTGGAACTAGCGTCCGATCACGACCAGACCGAGCGCTTGGCCGACGCACTGACGGCCGTGCGCACCGTCGAAGAACCAGCGGTAGGCGTCGATCTGGTTGCGCAACAACGGTTGTGGCGAGTGCGAGAATCGATCGCCGACGTGCTGGGTGTCTACGGGCCGCCGGTGAAGTTCGATGTGTCGCTGCCGCTCGGGGCAGTCGCTGCGTTCGCCCGTGACGCGGACGCGTTACTACACCGCCGCGCGCCCGACGCGATCGGTGTGCTGTTCGGCCACATCGGGGAGGGCAACCTGCATCTGAACGTGCTGCGGTGCAGCGCAGAGCAGGAACGCGACGTGTACGCGGCGATGATGGATCTGATCGCAGCGTGCGGTGGCAACGTCAGCTCTGAGCACGGCGTCGGCAGCCGCAAGCGCAAGTACGTCGGTATGTCACGCGAGGCCGCCGACATCGCGGCGATGCGCACGCTCAAGGCGGCCTTCGACCCGACCGGCTACCTCAACGCGGCCGTGCTATTCGACTAGTCGTTGTTTTTTATGCCCACCGCATGGCGCAGTTGGGCCAGGAACTGATCGGCGTCGTCGCTGCGAATCATGTAGTGCGAAAACGCTACTCGGATCGCGGTGGCTGCCTTCACCGCGGCGTTGGGACCGGGGATCAGCCGCTGCAGACCATCCCGCATCTGCGGGATGACGTTTGAGAATTGGGTGATGACGTGCTCGGGCTCGATATCGACCATGCGCACACCCGTGTAGGAATGCTGGTAGTCGACAATGAATCGCAATGCCGCGTCGAGCTTGTCGGCACCTTTAAGGCCGGCCGTCGCCCGGCTCATGCCGCTTTCGAAGGTTTGGCGTTCGTACCGCGAGAACGCCGAGAGCAGTTCCTCCTTGGAGGCGAACCAGCGATAGAGCGTTGGTCTCGATACCTGAGCCTGGACAGCGACGTCGGACAGGCTGAGCTTGCGTTTG
>DAIODV010000022.1:7484-15129 GCA_036746615.1 Mycobacterium sp. | reverse complement strand
CCTCGGCGGTGGCCGCGAGGATCCGCCGCTGCGTCGTAGTGTCGCCTTCGATGGTCGCCGTCTGCTCCATACTCAAACTTTACAAAAATAGCCCGAAGTGTCACGCTGTTTTCGTGTCACTGATAGCTGACCACCAAATCTTAGCCGGGGCTGAGCCCATCGCGGCTGATCGGCGCTGATCGTGAGCCAATCCCGAGCCGTCGTCGTCACCGAGGCGTCCTCGCCGGTTGCGCTTGCGACCGCGGCGCGGTTGGCCGCCGGTGGGGATCTGGTGTTGATGGGGACCCGCCGGCTGGACATATGCGAACCGCTCGCGGCCCAACTTCGGTCCGATGGCGCGGCGGCCTTCGCCGCCTACCTGGACCTCGCCGATCTGCCCTCCATCGATCGGTTCGTGCAGTCCGCGGACTACCTGATCGGGGCCGCGGACGTGCTGGTAAGTGCCGCGGGTTTGGCCGACATTTCCTCAGTCGGCGCGCAACACTTTGCGGCACAACTCATTCCGCCGATGATCGATTGCGGCACTGGGGACGTGATGCTGCTCAGCCCGGCACTGGTCGGTGAGTCGTCGGAAAGGGCAAGCCGCGCGCTCGATGCTTGGGCAGCCGGATTGGAGGCCGAATTCGTCGGCACCGGCGTGCGAGCGTCAATCGTTCGGTCGACGGGGCCCGTGCCTCCGGCCGACGTCGCCCGCCTGATCGCCACGGTGCTCGAGTCACCCCGAATGCACCTGCGCGTCGTCGACGTCATCGCGCCGATGCCCGCGCCGTCGATCTCGGCGTTGGCCGACTAAGTCTTGGCCCTCTTGGGGCGGGGCCGCACCAACACCGACTGCTGAATGCTGGCCACGGCGCCGGTCTCGTCGAACAGGGTGCCCACGGTCGTGCCGATCCCGTCGGGCCCGTAATTGGTCTCCGCGCGGATGCCGATCCAGTCGCCGTCGGGAATGCGGTGCACATGCACGACGAGATCGTTGTTCAGGAACGTCCATCTGGTGATGTCGATTTTGGAGCCGATGCCGTTGGCGCAGTCGGCGACCGCGAACAACCGCTCCAACGGCGTCATCGTCTCGCCGCTGACCAGGTTGACCGTCGGCTTGATCCAGGATTCGCCCGGACCATCGTTGAGCGGTTCGGTCAGCCACCGCCAGGCCAGGCTGTGCACATAGTTGCGGTCCCAATCCTTTTCGAGGTTGCGGCTGCGGCCTTGGCTGACTGGAGGCGGCAGCGGCGCCGCCGCGTGCACCAGGTCGGCGGTATCCAATTGCTGCAGGCGCCATCCACTGGCCCGGGCCGTTGGCCGGGGTTGCCCATCAGGACCCGGTGCCAACATCTCAGCGCTGATCAGCTCGATCTGTTTGCCCGGTCGCTCGACTTGGGAGCGAACCCACAAGTCGCCTTCGGCCGGCACCGGGCCCAACAAGTCGATGGCGACTCGGGACAGCCGGGTGTCGTCGCGTGCGGCGCAGCGCTCGAGCCCCCGGACCAGGAGCGCCGAAACGGGGGCCGCGTGCTGCAGCGCCGCCGACCACGTGCTCCTCACTAAGTCTGTGGCACAGAACTTTTCACCCAGTGGGTCGGCATCGTCGATCACCTCGTAATAGGAGTCGGTCATCGTCACCTTTCAGGGCAGGCCGGCGCCGGGAGTATCGACGATGACCGCGTCGAGCCGCGAGAGTCGGGTCCCTATCAGCCGTTTGGGATATGCGTCGGTACTCGACAGCATGAACAACGTCCGCCGTGCGGGCCCACCGAGCATGCAGGCGATCGCGATGCGGTCGCCGATGTCGATGCGCTGGGTCACCTCGCCACCCTCGGTAATGCGCTCGAACTGGTGCGCCAGCGTCATCGACGTCCACACGCCGCCGCCGGCGTCGAGGCTGATGCCATCAGGCGGACCGTCGAGACCATCGGCGAAGACCCTTCGATCGGCCAGACCACCGTCATCATTGATGCTGAACGCGGTCAGTCGCCGGCCGATCGACTCGGCGACGATCAAGGTCTTTCCGTCAGCCGTGATCGCCATTCCGTTGGGGAAGTCCAGATCTTGGGCCACCGCCCGCACGCTGTTGTCGGGATCGACGCGCAAGATGACACCGCCCTGGAAGGCCTGCGATCCGATGTAGGCGCGCCCGAGGTGGTCGACGACCATGTCGCCGAGGTCGGCCGGTGCGACATCGCTCAGATCGGCGATCGTGACCACGGTGTCGCCGTCGTAGCGCAGCAACTGCCGCTTTTCGGTGGTCACGATCAGCAGCGAGCCGTCGGGCCGGAATCCCAGGCCAGACGGGCTATGCCCCGGCAGCGCCAACGTGGTCAGCGAGCCTCTCGCGTCGGCGGTGTGCACGGCCTCGCCCAGCATGTCGGAGAACCACAGCAGCCCCTCGAACCATCGCGGACCTTCGCCGAAGCAGAAGCCGGTGGCCAGCGGCGTCAGCCCTGCGGTGCCCTCAGTGGTTGTCGTCATCGAGCGCATCCAATTCTCGTGCGATCGCCGCGTGGTAGGCGTCGATCTTGGCGGGGTTGACTTCCTGAAACAGGGCGTCGGGCAGTGGTGCGTGTTTGTGGGCTTCGATGGTCATCGTGCGGCTGAACAGCGTGATGTCCTCGCCTGGCTGGGTGAAGTGGTACTGGACCGTGATCCGGCCCTCCATACCGCCCTTGCCGTGACCGTCATGGCCAAGGCGCCCAACAGAATTGAATGTCCACAATTTCGGTCGCATTGCGATCGCGAGATGCCAGGTGAAGATTCGGTCGCCATCGGCGCCGGATTCTTGCCAGGTGTCGCCGATCTTTAGTGGCAATTCGTCGGGCAGGTTGGTGATGTGCGCGCTGCCCGGGTACGTCTTCGTCCAATTCACGGGATTCGTGACGAAGTCATAGATGACTTCGGGCGATCGCGCGAAGGCGGTTTCCGAACTCGTGGTCACGATGCCCAACTGTTTCGCCTCCGTGGTGCGCTAAATCTGACCAGGCGTCCGCCCAGCTGACTTTACAGATTATCGTATAAGTGTCACGCAGTAATTTTGCAGGGATATCGTCGGCGCTCAGCTAAGGAGAGCGGCAGATGCATTTCACCATCACCCACCCGATGCACCGCCACCCGTACAACCCGGAACTGGTCAGCGGTGACGGCATCGCCGCAGTCGCCGCCGCCGCCGAAGCCGCCGGATTCCACGGCTTCGGGTTCACCGACCACCCCGCGCCGACGCAGCGCTGGCTGGAAGCCGGCGGCCACGATGCACTGGACCCGTTCGTGGCGATGGCTTTCGCCGCGGCCCGAACCGCCACACTGCGGCTGATTCCCAACATCGTCGTGCTGCCGTATCGAAACCCGTTTGTAGTAGCCAAGTCTGGTGCGTCACTGGATTTGCTGTCCGGCGGCCGATTCACGCTGGCGGTCGGAGTCGGCTACCTCAAACGGGAGTTCGCCGCCCTCGGCGTCGACTACGAACAACGGGCCGAGCTGTTCGATGAAGCCCTCGACGTGATCAGGGCCATCTGGACCAGCGATGACATCTCGTTCGAGGGCAAGCACTTCACCGCTCAGGGGATCACCGCCCATCCCCGACCGGTGAGCGACCCGTATCCGCCGATCTGGATCGGCGGAAACACCGGCGCAGCGCGTCGCCGCGTGGCGCAGAAGGGCGACGGCTGGTGCCCGTTCCCTGCGCCGGCCGTGCTGGCCCAGACCGCGCGCACCGCGACCCTCGACTCCGTCCAGGGCCTGGCAGACGGCATCGCCGACCTGCGTCGCCGCGTTGACGAGGCTGGCCGCGACTGGTCGAAGTTCGACGTGGTGTTCACCAACTTCGAGGGCGGCAGCCCGGCCGACGACGACTTCAACGCCGACGCCTACCTGACCGGAATGGAGAAACTGGCCGACCTCGGCGTCACCTGGCTGCAAGTGGTGTTGCCGGGCGACAGTGTGGCGCACGTAACCGACACCATCGAACGGTTCAAAACCCTGGTCATCGACGCGAGCTAAGCGGGCCGGGCTTTACAAGATTCCGTGTAAATGTCACGCTCGCTAGGTGACCACGGAATCGGAGCAAGCCCACTGGTCGGTCGCCGGCCTCCTCGAGTTGTTCGATGCACACGCCGACGGACCCGACCGGTTCACCGCCGAAACCGGGATCGCCGGCGCTGACGAGCGGCAGGTGGTCGAAGGCACCCAGGTGCTGGCACAAGTGATCGTCGCGGTCGCCAAACGGTTCCCGGACAAGTCGGTGCGATCGGCGCACGCCGTGTTCTCCCGTGCCGTAATGGTCGGGCCGCCAGTCGAATTCGAAATCGACGTCGTGCACGAAGGTCGTTCCACCGCGACCGCGGTGGTCTTTGTCAAGCAGAACGACCGTCGTTGCATCACCGTGACCGCGCTCGCCGACGTCCCGTCGGAAGACGTGATTCGCCACCACTTGCCGCGCCCCGAGGTGGCCGCGCCTGCCGACGCCAACGTCTCGCCAATGCCGATGGCCGGGCGCGAATTGCGGCTGGTCGACGTCGTCGACGTCAACAGCCCCGACGAGGTCGGGCCACCCGGGCTGTACGCCTGGTTGCACTATGACCCGATCCCCACCCGCGACGATTTGGCCAAGGCGCTGATCGCATATTTCACCGGCCATTTGGGCATTTCGACCACGATGCGCGCCCACGAAGGCATCGGCACCAGCCAGTCGCATCTGACGGTGTCGACGGCGCCGCTGACAATCATGGTCAGCTTTCACGAGCCGGTGTCATGGTCCGGTTGGTTGCTCTACACGCATGAAAGCACCCAGGTGGGCGCAGGCATGTCGTATGTCCGCGGCGCTGTACACACCGAGGAGGGCGAGCTGCTCGCCTCGTTCGCGCAGGAGGCGCTGATTCGCCCGCTGCGCACCAGCGACTCCGCGATCAAAACCGAGGCACGGCTTTAACAGTCATGGATTTCGCCAGCATCGAACTCTGTCCGGAGGACATGGAATTCCGTGATCGGTTGCGGGCCTTTCTGTCCGCCCATGTCACCGACGACGTGCGCCGACGAGACCGCGAGACCGGAGAGAATTTCGATGAGGGCGTGCACCTGGCGCTGGGCGCCGAAGGGTATCTGGCCGCCGACTGGAAAGACGAATCCGAGGGCGGTTTCAGCGCGCTGCGCCGGCGGATCTGGGACTTGGAGATCGGCCGGGCGCATACGCCGTGGTTCCACTGGGGCACCACCGCCATGGTGGCGCGGACAGTGCAACAGTTCGGATCCGCTGAGCTCGCCGATGAGGTAGTGCCCGGAGTGTTATCCGGCCACATCCGGCTATGCCTGGGCTACACCGAGCCTGAAGGCGGCTCCGATGTGGCGACGTGCAAGACACGAGCCGTTCGCGACGGGGCCGGCTGGATTATCAACGGCTCGAAGATGTTTACCTCCAACGCGCAGAACGCCAAATACGTCTTCTTGCTGACCAACTCGGATCCCCAAGCGCCAAAACACAAGAACCTCACCATGTTCCTGGTGCCTCTGGACTCGCCTGGTATCGACATCCAGCCTCTCCGCACTGTCGACGGCGACCGGACCAACATCGTGTACTACAGCGACGTCCGCGTCGACGACAAATACCGCATCGGCGAGGTCAACGGCGGCTGGGGGGTGCTGCGGGCTGCGCTCGACGTCGAGCACGGCACCGTCGAGCGTGACGGCGAAGGATTGCAGACGATCGCGGTGATGAGCGAGCATGTCACGCTGATGGCCGAAGCGATCGACAAGATCGCAGCGGTGGTCGGGCAACGCGACGCGGACGGCCGCCGCATGCTCGACGACAAATCAGTGGCATATCGGCTGGGCCGCAGCATCGCCCGCACCGAGGCGGCGCTGAGCACGCCGGGCATGTTCGGACGGGTGGCGAATGCGCAAACCATGCGCGATGTCGCGCCGGAGCTGATGGACTTGTTGGGCGCCGCGTCGGCGCTGCCAATCGACACGTCGGGTGCCGCCGATGACGGTGGGGCCGAATACATTTTCCGGATGGCCTCACCGACCGGTATTTACGGCGGCACGCTCGAGGTGTTCCGCAACATGATCGCGCAGCACGAGCTTGGACTCGGGCGCCCCAACTATTCGCCGCCGGCCTCGCGCCGCAATTAGTCGGTGAAGTCGATACGCACGGACACTGGGGCCGTTTCGAGTGCCTTGACCACCTTGGAACCTAAGCGCCCGAACTTGCGGCCTCGTGCGACGACGTCATCATCGGGCCTAAATGCCGCGACTCCCGTGCGCCACTGATTCCCCTGTCGCACACGGACATTCGGGTTGTCTTTGATGTTTCGGCCCCAACCCGAGCGTTCGCCGTGCTGGCAGATGACCCACGCCCCGTGGTCGTCGAATTGCGCGGATACCGGAACGCGGCGTCGCTGGCCGGTCTTGCGCCCGATGGTCTCCAATTCGGTGGCCAGCGCGACGCGGAGCCCCAATCTGCTCAATCCTCGCACTGCCGGATTCAGCACATAGCGGCCAAGAGCGCGTTCTCGGCGGAACTTCCGCAGCGTCTTGTCGTCATGGGTGTTCGTCATAGCCGTACGGTAGTAGACCAATCGGTATACTTCAACCCCTGTCGTCGCTACGAGGGTTGGGGCAGTTCGGCGACGATCTCGGCGCGGCTGGCATCGAAGCTGAGGAATCCCTTGATGGGCAGGCTTTCCGGCGGTGGGTCCTGGTAGCTCCATGCCACATCATCGACTTTCGCGTCGCCGATCAGGGCCGACCAATAGGTCGCCATGCCTTTGTAGTTGCAGTACGTCGAGGTGCTCGTTTGGCGCAGAAGGTCGGTGCGCACGTGCGACGGGTCGACGTAGAGGCGAGGCTCCAGCGCTGTCTCGAACACGATCACGGTGTCGTCGGTGTCCACCAGCGTCGTCCCCGCGACTTCGACGCGCAGGCGTCGCTTCGTGGGCCTGCAATCGACCCGGTGATACGGGTTGGGCGGATAGTGCACGAGCTCTCGTCCCTCTTCGGTCCAGGTGTCTACCGCGTCCCACGACACGTAGACGAATCCGGGCGCCTCGGCAACGGGCTCACTGGGTAAACCGCGCACCTCGTCGGCGCGAAATGCGTAGCTGAGCGGATGATTTCGCCGGTGCACCAACAGCGCTCGCTCGGTGTCGATCACGATGCGCCCGCCGCGCAACGCCTGAACGCGCCGGGGATGAGGCTCGACGTAGACGACGTCGGTGGGCGCCGCAGGCGAAAACCATCCCGCGGGATCATTGCTGAGCGGGCCGCGCCCGGCAACCAGGCTCATGAGGGTGATCGTACGGTTGATCGAGTCGGCTGGAAAACATGGAAGGGAGCTGCTGTGGCCGGACCACTAGACGGCATCAAGGTCGTTGAACTGGGCGTGTGGGTGGCCGGGCCGGCGGCCGGAGGCATCCTCGCAGACTGGGGTGCGGACGTCGTCAAGATCGAGCCGCCGACCGGGGACCCGGCACGGATGTTCGGCCGGATGATGGGCCTCGACATGGACACCAGCCCACCGTTCGAGATGGACAACCGATCTAAACGCAGCGTTGTCCTCGACCTCACCATTGACGATGGCCGCGCTGCCGCTCTCGAATTGATCAGCGGCGCAGAGGTATTCGTTACCAACGTGCGGCCCGGCGCGCTGCGGCGGCTGGGACTC
>DAIODV010000022.1:0-7474 GCA_036746615.1 Mycobacterium sp. | reverse complement strand
GGTGGCTGCGGACCACCCGCGTCTGGTCTACGGGCTGATCACCGGCTACGGCGAGGCCGGCCCCGACGCTGACCAGGCGGCCTACGACATCGCGGCGTTCTGGGCACGCGCCGGGGTGGCGCATCTGCTGACACGACCCGGTGACACGCCGCCTTTCCAACGCGGCGGCATGGGCGACCACTCAGCCGGCATGACGTTGGCGGCGGCGATCTGCGCGGCGCTGCTGGCCCGGGACCGCACTGGATCCGGTCAGCTGGTGAGCACGTCGCTGTACCGCCAGGGCGTATACACCGTGAGCTTCGACTTGAACACCTATTTGATGACCGGCCAGCCCGTCGCGATCGGGCAACGCGAAAAGATGGGCAACCCGTGCATGAACAACTACGCCACCGCTGACGGAAGGCGGTTCTGGATCGTGGGGCTGGAAGTCGATCGCCATTGGCCTCCGCTGTGCCGCGCCGTCGGCAAGGCCGAGTGGTTGGACGACCCGCGGTTCGCCGACGCCCGTGCCCGTGCCGTCAATGCCGTCGAACTGATCGCAGAGCTGGACCAGATCTTCGCTACCAAGCCGCTGGCTGAGTGGGCAGAGATCTTCGCGAGCGAACCGGACTTCTTCTGGTCGCCGGTCAATGCAATCGAGGACGTCGTCGCCGACGAGCAGTTCCACGCCGCCGGCGGCATGGTCGACGTCCCCGATGGACCAGCAGTTGTACCCATGGTCGCCACCCCGGCGGATTTCCATGGCACCCCGTGGACGCCGCGCTCGCCCGCCCCGGAACTCGGTGCACACACCGAGGAGATTCTCGCGGAACTGGAGGCCCGGCGCCCATCTTGACCGGATCGGAGCTTTACAGATTGACGTAAAAATGTCACGCTGGATCGTCCGGGGCGCATGAGCCCTGCGACCGGTAGAACGTTCAATCTGCTGAAGGGGTGCGATGAGGACCTTCGCTGCGGTCAAGTATCGCCTCGACGTTATCGCCTCCAGTCCCGCTGATGTGGTGTGCTCCATCGGGGGATGGCTGTACGACCGGGTGCGCGCCGGCTGGGAGGTCAGCGTGTTGCTACCGCAGCGATGCGATAGCCGCGCGTTGCAGATCCTGGGCGTGCAAGCGTCCGAGTTGGGCGCACAAATCCCGGCCCCGAGCATCGGATGCGCGGCGCGTGGTTTGGCGGTCAGCGCGGACATGTTCGCCTCTGATTTGCGTGTTCGCCAGCAGGTGCTCACTGCGTTGGATCGTTGGATGACGGAAGTCACGCTCTGGCAGGATGATTGGCCTCTGACTGTCGGACACCGGACGACGACGGTGCAGCATCTGCTCAGCGGCGCCGCCCGCGCCTTCAAGCGTCACGCCCTCGCCGCGGCTGGCATTGCGGATACGGTCGGCCCGACCGAAACCCTGCGCAGCGACATGAAAGCCTGCCTGCCAGTCGATTCCGAGTTGATCCCGGTCGGCTGATGCGGCGCTACCACAGCCACACGTTGCTTTATCTGCACGAGACGATTGCGCTGGGCGCAGGGTCAAGCGACCGCTTTACGGAGATGTTCGCCGACACCTACCAACCGATGATGGAGGAACTCGGCGCGCGGTTGTTCGCGCTGTGGGAAACCACCCCGTACAACGGGCACTGGCCGCAGGTCACGATCATCTGGGAGATCGACGCGTTCGCTGACTATGCGCGCATCGGGGCCGCGCAGACGCGCGGCGGCAGCCATCAGGCTCCCGCGGGGAAATGGTCGGCGTTCCTCGCCGACATGGGCGCGTCGGGTGAGGGCCGGATCATGTACCCGGGCCCGAGCAACAAGACACTCGCCCAGTTGCGGGAGGCGAATTTCAATGCGGCCGTGGTGATTCAAGAAATCATGCAGACTAAACCGGGCCGGCAAGACGACTACATCCGCGAATTGGAGAGGCTTTACGTGCCCTGGTCGGAGCGCACCGGAAAACACTGGCTGGGTTCGTTCACCACCACCTTCCGCTACAACGAGGTCATCCACTACTGGGCGCTCGACGGCGGCTGGCAGTGCTTTGCCGAGCACTATCCGTCGTGGAAAGAAAGCCCGCCGGCCGAGATCGTCACGTGGATGAGCGTCGCCCCTGCGCTGCGCGACGGCTGGGAAGATTCGATATTGCAAGCTCTGCCGCCGTCGCCGTTGCAATGAAAGCCGCGTCGATGCAGGACTTCTCATACGATCCGTTCGACCCGGCGGTGATGGACGACCCGCTGCCGTACTACCGGGTGTTGCGTGACCATCACCCGGTCTACTACTTGGACAAGTGGGATACCTTCGCGTTGTCGCGGTTCGCCGACATCTGGGATGTGTTAGCGGTCAACGACGGAACCTTTGTCGCCTCGGAGGGCACCCTGCCGCCGGCCTCGACGCTCGGCAGGCACAACGACGGCCCAGTCGCCGACCCGCCGTGGCATCCGCTGCCATTTCACGCAGTCTTCGATGCGCCGGTCTACGACAGCGTCCGGCAGGCACACAGCAAGCCTTTTCGCCCAAAAGCCGCTGCACAACTGGAGAACCGGATCCGCGCGCTGGCCAACGAGAGGCTCGACGCTTTGCTGCCGCGCGGCAGCTTCGACCTCACCCAGGAATACGGCGGGATCGTCGCCGCCTCGGTGGTCTGCGAGTTCCTGGGAATACCAACAGAATTAGCACCCCAGGTGTTGGCCTCGGTCAATGCCGGCAGCCTCGCCGAACCCGGCAGCGGCGTCGACACCGCCCAGTCACGACCCAACTACCTGGACTACCTGATCCCGCCGGTCAGACAGCGTCGCGCAAACCCCGCCGAGCACCCGTTGCCGGTGGTGGACGGTCTGCTGGGATATCGGCTACCTGACGACAGCCCACTCGACGACGTCGAGGTGGCCACTCAGATGCTGTGCGTGTTCATCGGCGGCACCGAAACCGTGCCGAAGATCGTGGCCCACGGGTTATGGGAGCTGCTGCGTCATCCCGACCAGCTCGCGGCGGTGCGGGCAGACGCGAAAGCCAACGTGCCGATCGCGCGCGAGGAGATGATCCGCTACTGCGCGCCTGCGCAGTGGTTCGCCCGAACGGCGCGTAAACCCTTCACCATTCACGACACCACCATCGAGCCGGGCCAGCGGATCATCACGCTGCTGGCATCGGCCAATCGGGACGAGCGCGAATACTCGGATCCGGATGAGTTCACCTGGAACCGGCCCATCCAGCGCTCGCTGGCCTTCGGCCGAGGCCAGCACTTCTGTTTGGGCTATCACGTTGCGCGTCTCGAGATTGCGATCATGGTCGAGGAATGGCTGCGCCGAGTGCCGGATTACCGGATCATCGAGGAGTCCGCATTCCGGCCACCGTCGAGCTTCCAGTGGGGCTGGAGCAGCCTGCCGGTGGAGGTCTGAGATGTGGTCCTATCGGATCGTCGCGCCGTACCTCTTTGAGCAGACATCGATCCCCCACAAGACACCTGAGTGTCTCGCCGACGGTCAGGTGCTGTTGAGCTTTTTGGCCGCCGGGGTCTGCGGCAGCGACATGCCTGCCTTTCGCGGTGTGCGCGGGCCACTTCCGGGCGACGACGGACGCAGCGGCCCCGAAAAGGACGGGTTCCCGATTCACGAGGTCGTCGGTGACGTCATCGCCAGCCGTCACCCCGACCATCGGCCGGGCGATCGCGTGGTGGGCTGGGCATCGGCGTTCGACGGTTTGATGGAACGCGTCGTGACCGACGGAGACCAGGTGGCGCCTTACGATTCGGCGCTTACCCCTGCACAAGCCATCGGCTTGCAACCGTTGGCCTGTGTGCTCTACGCCCTCGAGCAGTTGCCGGCGCTACAAGGCCGGCATGTCGGGATCATCGGCCAAGGCTCCATCGGTCTGTTGTTCGCGTACGTCGCCAAAGCCGCTGGCGCACAGCACGTCACCGGCATCGACCCGGTCGACCGTTCGGGCATCGCGGAAGAGTTCGGTGTGGACATTTTTGCGCGGGCCACCAGCGATCGCTGGGTCAGCCAGCTGGCTCACGACGACCGCCCGGACATCGTGATCGAAGCCGTCGGTCATCAGGTCGCCACCCTCAACCATGCGATCGAAGCCACCGCACCCGGCGGAACCGTCTTCTATTTCGGAGTCGCCGATGACGACAGCTACCCGATCAGCATGCGTGCCATGCTGCGCAAAAACCTCACGCTGAAATCCGGTGTCACCCTTGATCGTCGGCGGATGCTAGACCTTGCCGGCAAATTCGCCGCTGAGCATCCCGGGCTGCTGGCCACATATTTAACCCATACGTTCGGCATCGACGAGGTTCAGGCCGCCTTCGAATTGGCCTGCCGTCCGGTGCCCGAACGGGTGAAAATCGCGATCAGGGAGTCGGGTGCGGTATGACACCAAGTCACCTGCAACAGGCGCTTGCCAGCCGAAAACCCGTGTGGGGTGGCTGGATCACCGGGCCAACGGCGATCGGGCCCGAGGAATTCGCGCGGGCCGGCTACGACTATGTCGGCTTCGACGCCCAACACGGCTACCTCGACGACGCCGACATCGCCAACATTCTGCGGCGCCTCGAACACGTGCCGATCGGCACCGCGGTGCGGCTATCCAATGCCGACCCTGCGCCCATCGGACGGGTGCTCGACGCGGGCGCCGACGCCATCATCATCGCGATGATCGAGTCGGCCGACCAAGCAGCCGCCGCAGTGGCCGCGACCCGATACCCGCCCGCCGGTGTGCGAAGCTTCGGCCCGCTGCGGGCCAGCCTGGGCTACGACACGGCCGTGCTGGAATCGCGGGTCAGCGTGTTCGCGATGATCGAAACCGCCGCGGCGCTTACCGACGTCAGCGAAATATGCGCCGTCCCCGGGCTTTCCGGAATCTACGTCGGCCCCGCCGATCTGGCGATCTCGATGGGCGTCGAGGTCACCAAGGCGACCGCTCACCCGGCGGTGCGCGACGCGATCGCCGACATCCGGCGCGTCGCGTCGGAAGCAGGGCTGGTGGCCGGCATTCACGCCGGCGACGGCAAAGTCGGTCACGTGATGGCAGAACTGGGTTTTCAGATGATCACCCTTGCAGCGGAATCGCAGGCATTGCGCCGCGGGGCCGCGGCAGCACTCAAGGAAGCGACCGCCCAGTGAATCAACGCGTTGCCCTGGTGACCGGAGCCGCGCGCGGCCAAGGCTGGGCCATCACGCAACGGCTACGCGCCGACGGGTTTTTCGTCACCGCGTGCGACATCAGCGCCACCGAACTCAGCGCCACCGTCAATGGGCTCGACGACGACGGGGTGATCGCGGTCCCGCTCGATGTGACGTCGCCGTCGGCCTGGCAGGAGGCGGTCGCGATTACCATCGACCGCTTCGGATCATTGACCGCCCTGGTCAACAATGCCGGCGTGCTGCACCGCGCTTCGATCGCCGACGAGTCGACCGAGGGATTCGAAAGGGCTTGGCGGGTCAACTGTCTGGGCGCCTTCCTGGGGATCCAAGCGGCGCTCGATCAGCTCCGCGCTGCCGAAGGCGCAGCGATCGTCAACACCTGCAGCACGGGCGCCATCCGACCGTTCCCGAAAAACATCGCCTACGGCTCCTCGAAATGGGCGCTGCGCGGCTTGACCCAGGCCGTCGCCGCTGAACTCGCGCCAGCGGGCATCCGCGTCAACGCGATCTTCCCCGGACCGATCGCAACGCCGATGCTTGACGCCGAAACCCAGGCCCGGCTGGTCGAGACGGCGGTATCCGGCCGGATCGGCCAGCCGTCCGAGGTAGCCAACGCGGTCGCCTTCCTGCTGTCCGACCAGGCATCGTTCATCACCGGTTCGGAACTGGTCATCGACGGCGGTCAGTGCGTGAAAATTCAATGAAAGCAAAGCCTTCGGTCGGCATCATCGGCGCCGGCCCCGGCGGCATCGCCTTAGGAATCCTGCTGGTACGAGCGGGCTTTCGCGACTTCGCCATCTTCGATCGCGAAGACGGGGTCGGCGGAACGTGGCGGATCAACACCTATCCCGGGCTGGCGTGCGACGTCAAGTCACACCTGTACTCGTACTCCTTCGATCTGAACCCGCACTGGTCGCGACTCTGGTCGGGCCAGCCGGAGATCCTGCAGTACTTCGAGCGCTGCGTGGAAGACCAAGGCTTGCAACCACATCTGCGGCTCGGCACTGAGATTCGCTCCGCGCGATGGGACGCCGAGGCGCAGCGCTGGCAGCTGACCACCGCCGCCGGTGACCACCACGAATTCAACGTGGTGGTCTCGGCCGTCGGGCTGTTCACCCAGCCGGTGTTGCCCGACCTGGTCGAACAGGAACCGTTCACTGGAACCGTGATGCACTCGTCGCGGTGGGACCATTCGGTCGAGCTCTCCGGCGCCCGGGTGGCCGTCCTGGGAACCGGGTCGACGGCCTCACAACTGGTGCCGGAGTTGGCGAAGGTCGCCGGTCAGGTGTATTCGGTGCAGCGGTCGCCGACGTGGATACTGCCCAAACCGGACCGGCCTTACACCCGACGCGAGCGTTGGCTGTTCGCGCATGTCCCGTTTGCGAAAAAGCTTTACCGGACCCGGCTCTGGCTCCGCAGCGAGGCCAACATCTCGGTGATCGAGCACGGCAGCGAAAAGACGCAAGAGTTCACAGCTGTCGCCTTGCGTCTGCTGGAGAATTCGGTGTCCGATGAGCAGCTGCGCCGCAAGCTGACACCGGATCACCCGATGGGCTGTAAGCGGCTGGTGTTCTCATCGGAGTACCTGGCCGCGTTGACCCAGCCACATGTCGAAGTGCTGACCAGCCCGGCACGGTATCTGCGCGCCCGATCGCTGGTGCTGCAAGACGGCACCGAGCGAGATGTCGACGTGGTGGTGTGCGCAACCGGTTACGCGGCAGCAGACTATCTCGGCGAGATCGAGGTGACCGGCGAGGGCGGCCTCACCCTGCGCGATGTGTGGCAAGACGGAGCCCACGCATATCTGGGCATGGCCGTGCCCGGGTTTCCGAACTTCTTCATGCTGTATGGACCCAACACCAACGTCGGCTCCAACAGCGTGATCTTCGTGCTCGAAGCACAGGCCCGCTACATCGTGCGGGCTATGCGATACCTGCGGCGCAAAGGCAAGTCGTACGTTGCCGTGCGGCCCTCGGCCATGACGGACTTCCTGGCCAAGATCGACGAGTGGATGCAGGGCACCGTATGGACGACCCAGTGCAGCAACTACTTTCGCGCTGCCAACGGGCGGGTGGTGACGCAATGGCCGCGCAGCGCACGAGCTTTCTGGGGAATGACGCGCCGGTTCAACTCCGCTGACTTCACCTTTGCACCGGTGACTGCGGACGAACCTGCCGCGCACGCGATCGGCCGCAGCTGATGGACGAGCGACTCGATCCGGCGCTGCGCGCTGTCGCCACAACGCGCACCGACCTGACGTCGGTAGACCCCGTCCGTGAGTCGCTCGATCAGCGCCGTCGGGTAGCTATCGCGGATACTGACACGACCGGTG
>DAIODV010000021.1:1295-18914 GCA_036746615.1 Mycobacterium sp. | reverse complement strand
CCTACCTGGAGAAGAAGGCCGAGCGGCTCGCGGTGCAGGGCCGCAAGGACGCCAAACTGCACAAGCGGTTGCAAGATGAGCTGGCCTGGGTGCGCTCGGGCGCCAAGGCCCGCCAGGCCAAGGGCAAGGCCCGGCTGCAGCGGTATGAGGAGATGGCCGCCGAGGCGGAGAAGACCCGCAAGCTGGACTTCGAGGAGATCCAGATCCCGACCGGCCCGCGGCTGGGCAACCTGGTGGTCGAGGTGGAGCACCTCGACAAGGGGTTCGAGGGCCGCACGCTGATCAAGGACCTGTCGTTCACACTGCCCCGCAACGGCATCGTCGGAGTCATCGGTCCCAACGGCGTGGGGAAGACCACCTTGTTCAAGACCATCGTGGGGCTCGAGCAGCCCGACAGCGGCACGGTCAAGGTGGGCGAGACCGTCAAGCTGAGCTACGTCGACCAGTCTCGAGCCGGCATCGATCCGAAAAAGACCGTGTGGGAAGTCGTCTCCGACGGGCTGGACCACATCCAGGTCGGCCAGAACGAGATTCCGTCGCGGGCCTACGTGTCGGCATTCGGCTTCAAAGGGCCGGATCAGCAGAAGCCCGCTGGTGTGTTGTCCGGTGGCGAACGCAACCGGCTCAACCTGGCGCTCACCCTCAAGGAGGGCGGCAACCTGATCCTGCTCGACGAGCCCACCAACGACCTCGACGTCGAGACGCTGGGCTCGTTGGAGAATGCGCTGGAGAAGTTTCCCGGCTGCGCGGTCGTGATTTCTCACGACCGCTGGTTCCTCGACCGGACCTGCACGCACATCCTGGCGTGGGAGGGCGACGAGGACAACGAGGCCAAGTGGTTCTGGTTCGAGGGAAACTTCGGCGCATACGAGGAGAACAAAGTCGAACGGCTCGGTGTCGAAGCGGCGCGTCCGCACAGGGTGACTCACCGAAGGCTCACGCGCGACTAGTGTCAGGCCTACCAGCGCTGGTATGCGTGCTGAGGCAGGAGCGGTCGGCATGACGGGTCAACGCGGATCCGGCGTTCAAGGCGCAGTGGACTGGACGAAGTTCGCGAAGCCCGAGGACGTTCCTGACTGGATTTCGAAGGCCTACGCAGACGCTTATCAGGGTCCGCATGACGAGGCCGCAACCGATCGACAGCAGGCGGACGGTACTGCCGCGGCCTCGGTGACGCCGGCGTTGCTTGCCGCGCACTACCGGCTTGGCGGGCACCGGCCGGCCGGGGAAAGCCGAGTTGCCGTCTATCCCGCCGACGATCCAGCCGGGTTCGGTCCCGCCCTGCAATTGGTCACCGATAACGGCGCGATGCTGATGGACTCGGTCACGGTGCTGCTCCATCGGCTTGGTGTGGCGTATGCGGCGATCTGGAACCCGGTGTTTCAGGTCCGCCGAAACGCAGACGGCGATCTGCTCAGTGTGGAGCCGACGACGTCGGACAGCGACGCCATCGACGAGACCTGGATACACGTACAGCTTTCGCCCTCGGTTGACCCTGCCGCGCTGCAGCAAGCCGAACGCCTGATGCCGGGCGTACTCGCCGATGTGCGTCGGGTCGCAGCGGACTCGGCAGCGATGTGGACCATCCTCTGCGACCTCGCCAACGACGTCGAAACCAACGCGGGCGGGCGCTATCCCGGTCCCGACAGCGCCGATGTGGCCACGCTATTGCGCTGGCTGGAGGACGGGCACTTCACGCTGCTGGGTTATCAACGCTGCCCAGTGCACGACGGACGCGTCTCGGGTGATGAAGCGACCACCAGCCTCGGCGTGCTGCGCCGCCGCAAAAGTTCGCGCCCGCGCCTGACCAACGACACCGAACTGCTGGCATTGGCGCAGACAGACGTTGCGAGCTACCTGCGTTTCGGCGCTTATCCACATGTCATTGCCGTGCGCGAAAACGCCGATGGCGGTGTCTTCGAGCACCGCCTCATCGGCCTGTTCACCATCGCCGCCATGAACGCGGATGTCCTTGAGATCCCGATCATTTCGCGCAGGGTCCGCGACGCGCTCGCGTTGGCCGACCTCGACCCCGGCCATCCGGGGCATCTGGTGCTCGACGTCATCCAGACCGTGCCGCGCTCAGAGCTTTTCGCGCTCAGCGCCCAGCAGCTGTGGGACATGGCCAAAGCTGTGGTGGACCTCGGATCGGCACGCCGGGCCCTACTGTTCTTGCGCGCAGACCGACTCGAGTACTTCGTCTCATGCTTGGTCTATCTGCCGCGGGACCGCTACACCACGGCTGTGCGTTTGCAAATCGAGGATATTCTGGTCCGCGAGTTCGGCGGCACCAGTCTCGAGTTCACCGCTCGGGTGACTGAATCGCCTTGGGCTCTGCTGCATTTCATGGTCCGGCTACGTCCCGAGGGCGCCGCGCAAGTTGATGCCTCCGAAACCAACCGGGTCCGCATCCAGGGCCTGCTGACCGAAGCCGCGCGCACCTGGTCTGACCGGCTGATCACCGAGGCGGCCTCCAGCGCCGTCGCACCGCTGGAGGCCGAGCACTACGCCGCGGCGTTCACCGAAGCGTACAAACAGGCCGTCACCCCCGCTGATGCGATCAACGACATCGCGATCTTCGAAGAGCTGGCCGACGATTCGGTCAAGCTGGTGCTCTCCGATCACAACTATGACGACACCGCCCGGCTGACTTGGTATTTGGGCGGGCAGACGGCTTCGTTGAGTCAGCTATTGCCGATGCTGCAATCCATGGGTGTGGTGGTGCTCGAAGAGCGACCGTTCACCGTCACCCGCCCCGACGGCCTGCCGGTGTGGATCTACCAATTCAAGATCACGCCGCAACCGACGATCACGCTGGCGCCGTCGGGTCCGCAGCGTGAGGCCACCGCGAAACGTTTCGCCGAGGCGGTCACCGCTATCTGGGAAGGCCGCATCGAGATCGACCGGTTCAATGAGTTGGTGATGCGCGCTGACCTGACCTGGCGCCAAGTCGTGCTGCTGCGTAGTTACGCGAGATATCTGCGGCAAGCCGGGTTTCCGTACAGCCAGGCCCACATCGAGTCGGTGCTGAACGAAAACCCTGACACCGCACGGTCGTTGGTCATGCTTTTCGAGGCGCTATTCGACCCGAAGCCTTCCGGTTCATCCAAGAGCCGCGACGCACAAGCCGCTGCTGCGGCGGTGGCCGCAGACATCGACGCGGTGGTTGGCCTCGACACCGACCGCGTCCTGCGGGCATTTGCCTCGCTGATCCAGGCCACCCTGCGCACCAATTACTTTGTGACACGCGAAGGTTCGGCCCGCAGCCAAAATGTATTGTCGCTGAAGCTAGATGCGCAGCTGATCGACGAACTTCCGCTGCCACGACCAAAGTTCGAAATCTTTGTGTACTCGCCCCGAGTCGAAGGCGTGCATCTGCGATTCGGCTTCGTCGCCCGCGGTGGTCTGCGCTGGTCGGACCGTCGGGAGGATTTCCGCACCGAGATCCTCGGTCTGGTCAAGGCCCAGGCGGTGAAGAACGCCGTCATCGTTCCGGTGGGTGCCAAGGGCGGTTTCGTCGTCAAACAGCCTCCGCTGCCCACCGGCGACTCGGGTGCCGATCGCGAAGCGACCCGGAACGAAGGCATCGCCTGCTACAAGTTGTTCATCTCGGGATTGCTCGACGTCACCGACAACGTCGATCACTCCACCGGCAAGGTCAGCACACCCGCCGAGGTGGTGCGGCGCGACGATGACGACGCGTATCTGGTGGTGGCCGCGGACAAAGGCACCGCAACGTTTTCCGACATCGCCAACGATGTCGCGAAGTCCTACGGATTCTGGCTGGGCGATGCCTTCGCATCCGGCGGCTCTGTGGGTTATGACCACAAAGCGATGGGCATCACCGCCAAGGGCACCTGGGAAGCGGTCAAGCGGCATTTCCGCGAGTTGGGCGTTGACACCCAGACCGAGGACTTCACCGTAATCGGCATCGGCGACATGAGCGGTGACGTGTTCGGCAATGGGATGTTGCTGTCCAAGCACATTCGGCTGTTGGCCGCCTTCGACCACCGCCACATCTTCCTCGACCCCGATCCTGATCCAGCCGCATCCTGGCAAGAACGTCGGCGGATGTTTGACCTGCCCCGCTCCAGCTGGGATGACTACGACAAGTCATTGATCAGTGAGGGCGGCGGGGTGTACAGCCGTGAACACAAAACGATTCCGATCAGCGATCAGGTCCGCGCGGCTTTGGAAATCGAGGACGACGTCACCGAGATGGCGCCGCCGAATCTGATGCGCGCTATCTTGCGAGCGCCGGTGGATCTGCTGTTCAACGGCGGCATCGGAACCTACATCAAGGCGGAGGCCGAATCCGACTCCGACGTCGGTGACCGTGCCAACGACCCGGTGCGGGTCAACGCGAATCAGGTGCGCGCCAAGGTCGTTGGTGAGGGTGGCAATCTCGGCGTCACCGCGCGCGGCCGGGTCGAGTTCGACCTGTCCGGCGGCCGGATCAACACCGACGCCATGGACAACTCCGCCGGCGTCGACTGCTCTGACCACGAGGTCAACATCAAGATCCTGGTCGACTCCCTGATCACTGCGGGCGAAATCGACTCCGGTGAACGCACCGACCTGCTCGAGTCGATGACCGACGAGGTCGCGGAATTGGTGCTCGCCGACAACGCCGACCAGAACGACCTGATGGGCACCAGCCGCGCCAACGCTCCTAGCCTGCTGCCGGTACATGCCGACCAGATCCGCTACTTGGTGATCGAGCGGGGACTGAACCGCGAACTTGAAGCACTGCCAAGCGATAAAGAGATCACGCGCCGACTCGAGGCCGGCTTGGGGCTGACCTCGCCGGAGCTTGCGACGTTGATGGCGCACGTCAAACTGACGCTCAAAGACGAGCTGTTGGCCACCGATCTGCCGGATCAGGAAGTTTTCGCAAGCAGGTTGCCGCGTTACTTCCCGTCGCCGCTGCGCGACCGGTTCGGTTCGGCGATCCGCTCGCATCAGCTGCGCCGGGAGATCGTGACCACAATGCTGGTCAATGATCTGGTGGACACCGCCGGCATCAGCTACGACTACCGGATCACCGAAGACGTCGGTGTGACTCCGGTGGATGCGGTGCGCACCTACGTGGCCACCGACGCCATCTTCGGGATTGAGCAACTGTGGCACAGTATTCGCGCGGCTGACGTGCCGATCGCGGTGTCTGATCGGATGACATTGGATACGCGTCGGCTGATTGACCGCGCCGGACGTTGGTTGCTCAACTACCGGCCGCAGCCGCTGGCGGTTGGCGCCGAAATCAACCGATTCGCCAAGAAAGTGGAGACGCTGACCCCGCGCATGTCGGAGTGGCTACGCGGCGACGACAAAGCGATCGTGGAAAAGGAAGCCGGAGAATTCGTCGCGCAGGGCGCATCCGAGGATCTCGGCTACATGGTGGCGGCCGGCTTGTACCGCTACAGCTTGCTCGACGTCATAGACATCGCCGATATCGACGACCGCGATCCCGCTGAGGTGGCCGAAACCTATTTTGCGCTGATGGATCACCTCGGCACCGACGGCCTGCTGACCGCGGTGTCCGCTCTGCCGCGCCGCGACCGCTGGCACTCGTTGGCGCGCTTGGCGATTCGTGACGACATCTACGCGTCGTTGCGGTCGTTGTGCTTCGACGTGCTCGCTGTCGGCGAACCCGACGAAAGCGGCGAAGAGAAGATCTCCGAATGGGAGCACACCAGCGCCTCACGGGTGGAGCGCGCGCGGCGGACGCTGACCGATATCTATGAAAGCGGCGAGAAGGATCTGGCCACGCTGTCGGTGGCGGCACGCCAGATTCGGCGCATGACGCGCACTAGCGGGCGAGGATCGTCGGGGTGAGCGCTGGGTTCGTCGCCGCTGTACCGGTCCGATGGTCGGACATCGACATGTACCAGCACGTCAACCACGCGACCATGGTCACGATCCTGGAAGAGGCTCGCGTCCCGTTCCTTTCGCACGCGTTCGGTGCCGATATCACCAGCATCGGTCTGCTGATCGCTGATGTGCGCGTCACCTACAAGGGTCAACTGCGGCTCGTTGATTCGCCGCTACAGGTCACCATGTGGGTGAAACGGTTACGGGCCGTCGATTTCACACTCGGCTACGAAGTGCGGTCGGTCAACGCGGACCCGGAGTCGAAGGCCGCCGTGATCGCGGAATCGCAACTGGCCGCATTCCACATCGACGAGCAGCGGCTGGTGCGCTTGTCGCCACATCATCGGGAATATCTGCAGCAGTGGCTCCGGTAGCCGAGCGGGGACTGTGGCTGGGTCCGGAATCCATGGCCTCCCATGGCGCGGACTTGTCCGCGTTCGTCGAGCGCGCGGCGCGGCTCGACCCCGCTGCGGTCATCCGACTGCGTACTCGGTCCGGCGGGTTATTCACGGCTTGGGCGCTCACCGGCTTTGATGTGCTGGCAAGCCGGGTGGTGGCCGGCAGCCTGCGGCCCGACGACTTATCCGTTGGTGCAGACGAATTGGCACGCGGGCTGGCCGCGGTAGACAGCTCCGGCTATGTCGATCCCGGCTTCCCGATGGATTCGGCGTGGCGGGGGGCGTTGCCGCCGGATTCAGGGTTCACCCACCTTGACGACGTACCGGCGCGCCTGATGCTGGATTTGGCCCAGCGCGGCGCTCAACTGGCCAAAGAGCATGGCAGTGCGCAGGGCCCACCGGTGTCGCTGCTCGACCAGGAGGTGATCCGGGTCAGCTCGGGAGACGAAAGCGTTGGCGTCCCAATGCGATGTGTGTTCGCTTTGACTGCAATGGGTTTCCTGCCGCAATCATCGGATGCTGTCGACGCCGACGAGATCGTGCGGGTCCGGACGCTGCCGGCTTGGTTACGCATCGACGCGCGGTTCGGTTCGGTATACCGGCGTCGCGGCGACCCGGCGCTGGTGCTGCGCTGACGGGGCCGTCTACACCAGCCAGGCGGCGGCGTTGGGCGGTAACTTTCCGTCAACCAACGGCGCGCTCGTCAAAATCACTTCGGTGTCCGGCAGGGAAAGCGCACGTTTGCCGACGTTCAGCGCGCAGCGCAGCCCATTATCGCCGCGTTCAAACATCAACGTGTTGCGCGGTGCGGCAAGCCATGTGACCCGGTTGCCGGTGAATTCCGTACGGCTACTTCTCAATTCGAGTGCCTGCCGGAAGAACGCCAACGTGGAGTCGGTGTCGCCGAGCTGCCTCTCGACAGTGAGGTCGGCCCACTGTAGGGGCATGGGCAGCCAGGTGTCGTTCGATGTGGAGAAGCCGAACGGGGGAGCGTCACCGCGCCACGGCATGGGGATTCGGCACCCGTCGCGGCCGCGTACGGTGTGCCCCGAGCGTTCCCACGTCGGATCGCGCAGCGCTTCGTCGGGCAACTCGACGTTGGGTAACCCCAACTCCTGCCCGTTGTAGAGGAACACCGCGCCGGGCAGGGCGAGCGTCACCATCGCCATCGCCCGGGCCCGATCGAGTCCGGCGGCGCCCCCGCCGTAGCGGCTGGGGGCGCGCTCGACATCGTGGTTTTCCAATGTCCATGTGGGAGTGGCGTTTTCAATCGCAGCCGCGGCCAGGGTGTTCTCGATCGCATCGTGGATCGCGGCAGTGTCGAATTCGGCTCGCACCATACGGAAGTTGAAACCCAGGTGTAGCTCGTCGGCGCGCAAGTACTCGGCCCAGCTCGCGTTGTCGAAAACCCAGACCTCGCCGATGGTTACAGCCTCGGGGTACTCGTTCATAACTCGGCGGATGTTGCGATGGATCTCATGCACGCCTCTGTGATTGAAGCGGGGATCGCCGTCGCTGAGGAGCCGTGGCCGCATTTCGACATCGGTGTCGGGTAGGCCCGGTGGTTTGGCCATCCCGTGTGCCACGTCGATGCGGAAGCCGTCGACGCCCCGCTCCAGCCAGAACCGCAACGTCTTCTCGAGATCGTCGAATACCTCGGGGTTGTCCCAATTGAGGTCGGGCTGCTCGACATCGAAAAGATGCAGATACCACTGGCCCGGCTTCCCGTCGGCCTCGACAACCCGCCTCCAGGAGGGGCCGCCGAACACGGACTGCCAGTTATTCGGAGGTTGGCGCCCGCCGGGTCCGCGACCGTCGCGGAAGATGTAGCGCTCGCGGGCGGGGCTGCCCGGGCCTGCGGCGAGCGCCTCTTGAAACCAAGGGTGCTGCGAGCTCGTGTGGTTCGGCACCAAATCCATCGTGACCTTGATCCCGCGGTCATGTGCTGCCGCGATCAGCCGCTCAAACGCGGCCAGGTCGCCGAACAACGGATCAATGTCCCGCGGGTCCGAGACGTCATAGCCGTGATCGGCCATCGGGGACACCATGATCGGGCTGAACCACAGCGCGTCGACGCCCAGCTGGTCCAGATAGTCCAGCCGAGAGGCCACTCCGTCGAGGTCCCCGACGCCGTCACCGTTGCTATCGGCAAACGACCGCGGATACACCTGATAGAACACCGCGCGCGCCCACCACGGCTCACGTTGCTGGCGGCTCATCAGAAGGCGGAATTCACCAGGGAATGCGCGGCCATTTCCAGGTATTCGAGCAGCTCCTTGCGATGCGCGTCGTCAAGAGTGTCGGAGTCGATGGACGCGATCGCGGTGTGCATGCACCGCAGCCAGGCGTCGCGCTCGAAGGGGCCGATCTGAAACGGGACGTGGCGCATCCGCAACCGAGGATGGCCGCGGCGCTCGGAGTAGGTCCGCGGGCCGCCCCAGTACTGCTCGAGGAACATCCGTAGCCGCTCTTCGGCGCCCTCCAGGTCGTCGAGCGGATAGACCCGCCGCAGGATCTCGTCTTCGGGGACCAGCTGGTAGAAGCGCGACACGATCGCGTGGAAGGTCGCTGCGCCACCGACGGCGTCGTAAAAGGATTGCTGTTCCATCGCCTCCATTGTGGGGTATCCGGACCGGCGGCCGGGGCCATGCCACCCGTCGTCGCAGAAGTGGGCACCCGCTGTTCACCGGATTGACCAGCGAGCACCAGCCAATTTGGCGTGCAGTTGGTGGCGAATCGTGGTGGACTGTTCGGCGGAGGACGTATGGCGCAGCGCAACAGACGCCGCAGCCACCGCAGTTCCGGTGCCGCGGCAGGGTTAACCGAGCCCGCGACCGGTCCATGTCTGCACAGCGTCTCCAGCGTCGCGCACTCGCCTGTTTCGCATGACACCGGATCGATCTGGAATCGCCGGCGCGTGCTGCTGCTCAACTCCACCTACGAGCCGCTGACCGCACTGCCGGTACGTCGCGCGATCGTCATGCTGATCTGCGGCAAAGCCGACATGGTGCACGAGGATCCGTCAGGACCCGTCATTCACTCGGCGACCAGATCGATCGCCTTGCCGTCGGTGATCCGGCTGCGGTCCTACGTTCGGGTGCCTTACCGGGCCCGCGTTCCGATGACCCGGGCGGCGCTCATGCACCGCGATCGCTTCTGTTGCGCGTACTGCGGAGCCAAGGCCGACACCGTCGACCACGTGGTACCCCGCAGCCGCGGCGGCGATCATTCCTGGGAGAACTGCGTGGCGTGCTGCTCGACGTGCAACCACCGAAAAGGCGACAAGTTGCTCACCGAGCTCGGCTGGTCGCTGCGGTTGGCGCCGACCTCGCCCAAGGGCCAGCATTGGCGGCTGCTGTCGACCGTCAAAGAACTCGATCCGTCCTGGGCGCGGTACCTCGGCGAAGGCGCGGCCTAACAGCGCCCGGTGACCGCCGGTGGGATACCGTTTCCGTCGTGAGCGGAATGGAAATCCACCTTTACGTCGTGGGAATCCCGTTGTTGCTGGTGATCGTGCTGGTCGCGCTGATCTGGTCGCGCAAGGGGCCGCATCCGGCAACCTACAAACTGTCTGAGCCGTGGACGCATCCTCCGATCCTGTGGGCCGCCACCGACGAAAAGGTCGGTAACGGTCACGGCGGGCATGGCCACGAGGCATCGGAGTTCAGCGCGGGAGGTGGCGCAAGTGGCAAGTGGTGAAGTCGCAACCATCAAGCCCCCCGAGCTGCCCGCCGGCTCCGTCATCACCAGCAGCGGACGGATCTCCGGGGTCACCCAACCCGGCGAGCTGTCGGTGCACTATCCCTTTCCGATCAGCGACCTAGTCACCCTCGACGACGCGCTGACCTACGCGTCGCGCGGGGCGGACGCACGGTTCGCTGTGTACATCGGCGACCTCGGCAGCGACACCGCAGCGCGAGCCCGCGAGATCCTGGGCGACGTGCCGACGCCGGATAACGCGGTGCTGATCGCCGTGTCACCAGATCAGCACGCGATCGAGGTCGCCTACGGCTCGCAGGTCCGGGGCCGCGGCGTCGAGTCGTCGGCTCCACTCGGCGTCGCCGCCGCGGCATCGGCGTTTGCCGACGGCGACTTGATCGACGGCCTGGTCAGCGCGGTCCGGGTGATCAGCGCCGGCATCACGCCGGGTTAGCGGCTCCTTCCTCCCCTCGTGGAGTCCCCAGCGGCTCGCCCCCGCCTCGACGATCGCAAGGCCCCGCCCGCCGATCTCATCGAGCGAGGCCTTGCGGGCGGCGCGGTGATCAGCCTTCCCGCGAGCGTGCGCGTTTGTACGCGACACACCGGTGATCGCCGTACAACTGCGCACCTTCGCCAAAGAAGGCGTCAGTCAGCCGGCGTCGAACCGGCGCGCCCGCAGCGACCGCTCGATACCGGCCCGGCCCTCCAGCACCAGCCGGCGCAGCGCAGGCGGCAGCTCGGGGTCGGCGAGGAACCGGTCGGCCGCGGCGATGCCGTCGTCGCTGATGTCCCACGACGGGTACAGACCGATCACCACCGTCTGGGCGACCTCACTCGACCGACGTTGCCAAACGCCGCCTATCGCCCCGAAGTAGCGCTCGGTGAATGGCTTCAGCAGCTCGGCCTGACTGTGCTGGAAGAAGCCGCCGATGATCGAACGGGCGGTGATGTTGGGCAGCGTGTCGTCTTCGATGACCTGCGTCCATGCGTTCTCCTTGACGGCCATCTGGGGCCGCGCCGTCGACGCTTGGGCGCCGAACCGCTTGCCGGCGGCGGTCGGGTCGCGCTGCACCTCGGCATCAATGAACGGTGTTTGCGGGCCGTCAGCGTCGATCTCGTCGGCGGCGGCCAGCGCAGTGACAATGCGCCAACGCAGATCGGTGTCGATCGACAGGCCGTCCAGTCCCAACTCGGCGGGGTCGTGATCGAGCAAGTCGGCCAGCACGACGACGTGGCGGGTGGACAGCATCGACGAGCACAGCGCGTTGACGTAGGCGAGCTGATGATCCGAGCCCGGCTCCGCATCGCGGGCCAGCTCCAGCAGCCGGTCCGCGAACGCCGGCCAGCCCGCCGAACCGGCCCAGTCCGGGTCGGCGTAGGAGCCAAGCGCGGTCTGCGCCTGCAGCAGCAGTCGCTGCGCCACCCCGACCTCCGTCTCGGCCTGAATGCCGTCCGAGACCAGTGCAACGAAGTCGCGGGCGCGCAGTTCGGCGTCGCGGGTCATCTCCCAGGCCGCGGACCACACCAGTGTGCGTGGCAGCGGCTCGGCGATATCGGCGATGCGTTCCAGCGCGGTCTGCAAAGAATCGGGGTCTAGCCGAAGGGAGCAGTACGTCAGGTCGTCGTCATTCACCAGGACCAATCGACCGCGCGAAACACCAGTTAACGCAGGCACTTCCGTGCTTTCGCCGCTGACGTCGAGTTCCTCGCGATGGATCCTGGCCAACTTGCCGCTGCCGTCGTCGTCGTAGATGCCCACCGCGAGCCGGTGCACCCGAGTTTCGCCTGCGCCGGGCGCCGCACCGCTTTGCCTGACGGCGAACCGGGAGAACCGGCCGGCGTCGTCGACGTCGAAATCCGCGCGCAGAGTGTTCAGGCCGGTCGTCTTCAGCCACTGCCGTCCCCAGTCGGACAAGTCACGCCCGGAAGCCTTTTCGAGCGCGGCGAGCAGATCGTCGAACGTGGCGTTGTCGAACGCGTGAGCGCGGAAGTAGTCGCGCAGACCGGCCAGGAAGTGCTCGAGCCCGACGTAGGCCACCAGTTGTTTGAGCACGCTGGCGCCTTTGGCGTAGGTGATGCCGTCGAAGTTGACCTCAACCGCGGCCAGGTCGGGAATGTCAGCGGCCACCGGATGCGTCGACGGCAGTTGGTCCTGACGGTAGGCCCACGACTTCTCGGCGTTGGCGAACGTCGTCCACGCCTGCGTGAATTCGGTTGCCTCGCTTTGGCATAACACCGAGGCGAAGGTGGCGAACGACTCGTTGAGCCACAGGTCGTCCCACCATCGCATGGTCACCAGGTCGCCGAACCACATGTGCGCCATCTCGTGGAGGACTGTCTCGGCGCGACGCTCATAGGACGCGCGGGTGACCTTGCTGCGGAACACGTAGTCTTCCAGGAACGTCACTGCTCCGGCGTTCTCCATCGCGCCCGCGTTGAATTCCGGGACGAACAACTGGTCGTATTTGCCGAACGCGTATGGCACGCCAAAGTTCTTGTGGTAGAAGCCAAATCCCTGCTTGGTCTGCGTGAACAACCGCTCGGCGTCCATGAACTCCGCGAGCGTGGCCCGGCAGAAGATGCCCAGCGCAATCTCCCCGTGCTCGTCACTGTATGTGTCGTCCCAGCGGGAATAGGGGCCGGCGATCAGGGCCACAAGGTATGTGCTCATCCGGGGCGTGGTGGCGAACGTGTGCACGCCGTCGTCGACTTTCACCGTGGCGCCGTTGGAGACCACCTGCCAGTGCTGCGGTGCGGTCACCGACACGTCGAATGTGGCTTTGAGGTCGGGCTGGTCGAAGCAGGCGAACATCCGCTTGGCATCGGCAGTTTCGAACTGCGAGTACAGATACACCTCGCCGTCGACCGGGTCGACGAAGCGGTGCAGGCCCTCACCGGTGTTGGAGTAGAGGCAGTCGGCGTCGACGACCACGACGTTGTGCTTGGCAAGACCGGATAGGGCAATACCGATCGACTCGTCGTAGCCGGAGACGTCGAGGTCGTCGCCGTTGAGGGTGGCCCGGTGAATCTTGTCGGCGGCGATGTCGATGACGGTGTCGGAGCCGGGGAGGGCATCAAACGTCACGGTGGTGATGGAGCGGAAGATACGGTCGCCCGGTCCGCCGTTGCCGTCGGTGAGATCCAGGTCGATCCGATAGTTGTCGACGGTGATCAGCGCAGCGCGTTCGACGGCCTGGTCACGAGTGAGGTTAGGAAGTGCCACGCGTCTAACCTAGGCGGCGATCGCAAGCGCGGCGCCGCCGGGCGCTGGGGGCACTCCCCAGCTCCGCGGGGGCCCCACCCGCTTGCGGGGGACGGGTCGCCGCGACAACCGAGCGTCGGGAACACGACGGCCGCGGCTACGGTTGTGCTGGACGGCTAGTCGACCGTCGAGGAGAGGACCCCGCATGTCTGAGAAGTCACGAGCCGATTTTTGGTTTGATCCGCTGTGCCCGTGGGCCTGGATCACGTCGCGGTGGATCTTGGAAGTGGAGAAGGTCCGTGACATCGAGGTCAATTTCCGGGTGATGAGCCTGGCGGTGCTCAACGAGAACCGCGAGGGTTTGCCTGACGAATACCGCGAACGGTTGGCCAAGGCTTTCGGGCCGGTGCGGGTGGCGATCGCCGCCGAGCAGGCGCACGGCGCCGACGTGCTCCCGGCCCTGTACACCGCGATGGGCACCCGCATCCACAACGAGGACAACAAAGACCTCGACGACGTCATCAAGCAGTCGCTGGCGGAGGTGGGCCTGCCGCCCGAGCTGGCCGACGCCGCAAACACCGACGCCTACGACGAGGCCCTGCGTAAAAGCCATCACGAGGGAATGGACCCCGTCGGCGAGGACGTCGGCACACCGACCATCCACGTCAACGGGGTGGCGTTCTTCGGCCCGGTGCTCTCGAAGATTCCGCGCGGAGAGGAAGCCGGCAAGCTGTGGGACGCCTCGGTGACCTTCGCGGCCTACCCGCACTTCTGGGAGCTCAAGCGGACCCGTACCGAGAAGCCCGCATTCGACTGAGACAATGACCGGCATGCGCGTCTACCTCGGCTCTGACCATGCCGGATTCGAGCTCAAGCACCAGATCATCGATCACCTCAAGAAGACCGGGCACGAGCCGATCGACTGCGGGGCCTTCAGCTACGACGCCGAGGACGATTACCCGGCGTTTTGCATCGACGCGGCCACCCGCACGGTGGCGGACCCCGAGAGCCTGGGCATCGTGCTAGGCGGGTCGGGCAACGGCGAGCAGATCGCGGCCAACAAGGTGCCGGGGGCGCGTTGTGCGCTGGCGTGGAGCGTCGAGACTGCGTCGTTGGCTCGGGAGCACAACAACGCCCAGCTGATCGGAATCGGCGGCCGTATGCACACCGTCGAGGAGGCATTGTCGTTCGTCGATGCCTTTCTGACCACACCGTGGTCGAAAGCGGAGCGCCACCAACGGCGTATCGACATACTCGCCGAATACGAACGTACTCACCAGGCTCCGCCGGTGCCCGGCGCGGTGGGTTAAGACCAAGCGTGCCCGAAGGGCATACCCTCCATCGACTGGCACGGCTGCACCAGCGGCGATATGCCGGTGCGCCAGTGGCGGTTTCGAGTCCGCAGGGCAGGTTCAGTGCAGCGGCATCCGCCGTCGACGGTCGGGTTTTGCAGCGTGCCAGCGCTTGGGGCAAGCATCTTTTCCACCACTACGCAGGCGGCTCAATTGTGCATGTGCATCTCGGCCTGTATGGCACGTTCACCGAATGGACGCGGCCACCCGATATCGCGATGCCGGCTCCGGTCGGGCAGGTGCGGATGCGGATGGTCGGCGCCGAATACGGCACGGATTTGCGCGGCCCGACGGTCTGCGAATTGATCGACGAGGCGCAGGTTTCCGATGTGGTATCCCGTCTTGGTCCTGACCCGCTTCGTCGCGACGCCGACCCGGCGTGGCCGTGGGCACGGATTACCAAGTCGCGCAGGCCAATCGGCGCGCTGCTGATGGACCAGACGGTTATCGCCGGCGTGGGCAACGTCTACCGCAATGAGCTGCTTTTCCGTCACGGCATCGACCCGTACCGTGCTGGCCGGGCGATCGACGAGGCGGAATTCGACGCGGCCTGGACTGATCTCGTCGAGCTGATGAAGGTCGGTCTGCGCCGCGGCAAGATCATCGCGGTGCGGCCCGAGCATGATCACGGCGCTCCGTCTTACGGCAAGGGCCGACCGCGCACTTATGTGTACCGGCGTGCCGGGGAGCCGTGCCGGGTGTGCGGCACGACGATCCGCACGGCCGAATTGGAAGGCCGAAACGTCTTCTGGTGCCCGACCTGCCAGACCTAAAGCGGCAGCCGGGATGCGCTAGTGCCGATGAGTTAGACGATCCCACCTCCTCCGTATAGAGCGAAACGATTGCTTTCGGCTTGAGGAGGATGTGGGATGACACGATTCTTGGTGGTCGGCGCCGCGGGAAGTCATGGCGCCACCGGCAACCATGTGGCACGACAGCTGCTCGCGCGTGGATTGCCGGTTCGGGCGTTTGTCCGCCAGATGGATGAGCGGGCCGGCGAGCTGAAGGGGCTCGGCGCCGAAATCGCTGTCGGCGATGTTCGCGACTACGACGCGGTGCGAGCGGCGCTGGATGGGGTGCAGCGTGCGTACTTCACGTACCCGATCGCCGAAGGCCTTCTCGAGGCGACGGCGACCTTCGCCGCCGCGGGAAAGCACACGGGTTTGCATTCGCTGGTGAACATGTCCCAGATCACCGCTCGCCCAGATCACGCAAGCCCGGCAGCGCGCCAGCATTGGTTGTCCGAGCGGGTGCTGGACTGGTCGGGGATCGGTGTCACACATCTGCGCCCGCCGTTCTTTGCGGAGAACCTGGTCATCTCCGCCGCCACCATCGCGGCCGAAGGCAAGATGTATCTCCCATATGGCGACGGACGGCATGCGCCGGTCGCGGGCGAAGACATCGCCCGGGTGGCCGTCGGTGCCCTGGCCGATCCTGGCAAGCACAGCGGCAAGACGTATGTGCCCACGGGCTCGGTGTCGTTATCGATGACCGAGCAGGCGAGAGTGTTAAGCGACGTACTGGGCCGTCCGGTGGAATACGTGGATGTCCCCGTCGAGCACTGGCGGCAAGTCCTTTCCCAGCTCAATGGAATGTCGCCTTACTTGATCGAGCACCTGTCGGCTGTGGCCGTGAGCTACCAGCACGGCGAATTCGACGCGGTGACCGATGTCGTCGAATCGATTGGCGGTGCGCCACCACAATCGTTCGAAACGTTCGTTCGCGAACACGAAACCATGTTCGGGCTAGCGCAGGAGGCTCGTCGAAATGCCTAGCGGCTCAGTGCTGCCGGCTCAGCCCTTCTTGACCCCAAGTGCCGCATAGATCTCGTCGCTGAGCGCAACGCTGCGCGGGTCGGCGTTGGCTTTGGTTTCGTCGAAGCGGTTCATCACGTACGCGTAGCCGATCCGGTGGTCAAGGTCGACGAAACCGAACGAGCCGCCCAGGCCGCCGTGGCCGAAGATCCGCGGGTTGGGGCCGTTGACACAGCGTTGGTTGAGCATGTAGCCCAGACCCCAGCCGTGGTCGGCGACTCGCGGACCGAGGACCAAGTCGGTCTCAAAGCCGCCCTGCGACACCCGGATTAGGTCCATGTGCTGGCGGCTGAGCAGTTGTTCCTGGGCCAGCGCGTTGTAGAAGGTCGCCAGCCCCAGCGCTGAAACCTGCGCGTTGGTGCCGGGAAACTCGAGCTCGCGCCACAACTCGAGATCGTTGGAGCCGACCTCGTCATCCGGCGCAAACCCCATCGATATGGCCAGCCCCGCCTTGGGGTGTTCGGTCAGGCTGGTGGGGTAGCCGGGTGCGTTCACGTCGGCCAGCATTTGGCGAATGGTCGGCTTGTCGACCAGATCGGCGCAACGGCGTTGTTCGGTGCGTGACAAGCCAATGTGCAACTCGGCGCCCAGTGGCTCGGCGATGTGCGTGCGCAGGTACTGACCGACGGTGCGGCCGGTGACCCGGCGGAACACTTCGCCCATGATGAAACCGAAGGTGGTCATGTGGTAGCCCTGCGCGGTGCCCGGCTCCCACCACGGCTCGGCGGCGGCGACGCGTTCGCAGACCAGATCCCAGTCGGTGACCTGCTGCCAGGGCAGTCGCTTGCGGGGTCCGATAACGCCCGACCGATGGCTCATCACCATCGCGATGGTGATGGCGTCCTTGCCGGCCTGCCCGAACTCGGGCCAGTAGCGGGCCACCGGCGCATCCAGATCCAGCTCACCCTGCTCGACGAGTTGGTGCACACATGTGCTGGTCAGGCCTTTGGTACCGGACAGCACGGTGGCCAGCGTGTCCACTCGCCACGGCCTGGTCCCCGCGGCGTCGGCTGTACCCGCCCACAGGTTGACGACTAGCTCGCCATCCACCCATGCTGCGACTGCCGCGCCAATCTCATTGCGCAGCAGGAAGTTCTGTTCGAAGGCGGCGCGGACCCGCTCGAAGCGCGGTGCGCATGAGCCTTGGATATCGATGGCGGCTATGGCGCCTGAGTGCTGAATTTGTCGGCCTCCTCAGCCTCGTCAGCGTAATCCGCCATTATGCCAAGTGCGCGGCTTGAGCGGGCGACGGGAATCGAACCCGCGTAGCTAGTTTGGAAGAC
>DAIODV010000021.1:0-1285 GCA_036746615.1 Mycobacterium sp. | reverse complement strand
CGATCCACACCGCGACGGCGGCGCCGACCTCATCGCCCAGCGTGAAATTGCGCTCGAACGCGTCGCGAACTCCGGCAAAGTCCGAGGCGCATGACCCGTGAATCGACACGTCGGTCTTCAGGTCGCTCATGGCGCCTTTCTATCGAGCAGATAGTTAGCCCGAGCGGGCGACGGGAATCGAACCCGCGTAGCTAGTTTGGAAGACTAGGGCTCTACCATTGAGCTACGCCCGCGTGTGTTAGTCGAGCGCGACTGTACGTCGCGGCAGACATCAAATCCAAATGATGCCCTCCCGTTACTTCGTCGTGAGGCCGCTGGGGGCAGTGCCGGGCTTGGCCGTAGGATCGTCGAGGTCACCGCGGGGTGTAGCGCAGCTTGGTAGCGCATCCGCTTTGGGAGCGGAAGGCCGCAGGTTCAAATCCTGTCACCCCGACCGACACGCCACAGAAGACCGTAAGAACGACCGAGGAGCAAACCCGTGAAGAGCACCGTCGAGCAGTTGAGCCCCACCCGGGTTCGCATCAACGTTGAGGTGCCTTTCACAGAGCTGCAACCCGACTTCGACAAGGCCTACAAAGAACTGGCCAAACAGGTGCGGCTGCCCGGCTTCCGGCCCGGCAAAGCACCGGCCAAACTCCTGGAGGCGCGCGTCGGTCGCGAGGCGATGCTCGAGCAGGTCATCAACGAGGCGCTGCCCAGCCGCTACGGGCAAGCTGTCACCGAATCCGACGTGCGGCCACTCGGGCAGCCCGAAATCGAGGTCACCAACAAGGAGTACGGCCAGGACCTCGTTTTCACCGCCGAAGTCGACGTCCGACCCGATATCGCACTGCCCGATCTGAGCGCGCTGAAGATCAGCGTGGATCCCATTCAAGTCAGCGACGAGGACATCGACGCCGAACTGCAGTCATTGCGGGCCCGGTTCGGCACGCTGACCGGAGTCGAACGGCCCGCCGCGACCGGCGACTTCGTCTCGATCGACCTGTCGGCCAGCGTTGACGGCGAAGACGTGCCCGAGGCGGCCACGAAAGGCCTGTCGCACGAGGTTGGCTCCGGCCAGCTCATCGATGGTCTCGACGACGCGATCGTTGGCCTGTCAGCTGGGGAAAACCGGACTTTCACCACCACGCTCGCCGCCGGTCCACACGCCGGGAAAGAGGCCGAGGTCACCGTGACCGTCGGCACGGTCAAAGAACGCGAGCTGCCCGAGCCCGACGACGAATTTGCCCAATTGGCAAGCGAATTCGACACCATCGAGGAGTTGCGCAGCAATCTGGCCGACCAG
>DAIODV010000020.1:3859-19061 GCA_036746615.1 Mycobacterium sp. | reverse complement strand
TCCTCGCGGTGGGCGCGGCGGCGTCGGCGATCGTCGGCAGCAACGTCGACGCGCTTTTGGTCGCCGGCGTTATGACGGTCAACGCACTGACCGGAGGAGCGCAACGGCTGCGGGCCGACGCCGCAGCGGCCGAGCTGTTCGCCGAGCAGGACCAACTGGCGCGCCGCGTCGTCGTTCCCGTCGTCGCGACAACACGACGGCGCCTCGAAGCAGCCCGGCAAGCCGAGCGCACCGTCATCGTCAGCGCGCGATCGCTGCGCCCGGGCGACGTCATCGACCTGGTCGCTCCGGACGTGGTGCCGGCCGACGCCCGGCTGCTGGTGGCCGAGGACCTCGAGGTCGACGAATCCTTGCTCACCGGCGAGTCACTGCCCGTCGACAAGCAGGTAGAACCCGTCGCCGCCACCGACACCGACCGGGCCAGCATGGTTTTCGAGGGCAGCACGATCGTCGCGGGCCATGCGCGGGCGATCGTGGTGGCCACCGGTGTGGGTACCGCCGCGCACCGCGCGATTTCGGCGGTCATCGACGTCGAATCGTCGGCCGGCGTGCAGGCACGGCTGCGCGAACTGACCGCCAAGGTGCTGCCGCTGACGCTTGCGGGCGGCGCGACAGTCTCGGGGCTCGCGTTGCTGCGCCGTGCCACGCTGCGCCAGGCCGTCGCCGACGGTGTCGCGATCGCAGTGGCCGCCGTCCCGGAGGGGCTGCCGCTGGTGGCCACCCTGTCGCAACTCGCGGCCGCCCAGCGGCTGTCGGCGCGCGGCGTGCTGGTCCGTGCACCCCGCACCATCGAAGCGCTAGGCCGAGTCGACACCGTGTGTTTCGACAAGACCGGCACGCTTACCGAAAACCGGCTGCGTGTCGTGCGTTCGGTGCCTGCAGACACCAAGCCGCGCGGCCCCTTCCCCGAGGCGACCGACCCGCAGGCCGCCCCCATCCTGCGGGCCGCCGCGTGGGCATCCACTCAACCGCACGACGGCCAGGGTCACGCCCACGCCACCGACGAGGCGATCCTCAAAGCCGCGGATTCACTTGGCCGCGAAGCTGATTCGGAATGGAATCTCATCGCCGAAGTGCCGTTTGAGTCCAGCCGTGGCTTCGCCGCTGCGATCGGCACACTGAGCACGGATCCGTCGACTCCGTTGCTGATGCTGAAGGGAGCTCCGGAAGTCGTGCTGCCGCGCTGCCGGTTCACCGATGCGGAGGCCGACCAAGACCACGCGGAGTCGTTGGTGCACAACCTCGCCGAGCAGGGCTTGCGGGTGCTGGCGGTGGCGAAGCGCAGCTGGGTGCACGAGACCGAGGACGACGACGACACCGACGCAGACGCCGTCGACGCCGCCGCCCATGATCTGGAATTGATCGGCTACGTCGGTTTGGCCGATACCGCGCGACCATCGGCGCGCCCGTTGATCGAAGCTCTGGTCGAGGCCGACCGCAACGTCGTGCTGATCACCGGCGACCACCCGGTCACCGCGCGGGCGATCGCCCGCCAACTCGGGCTGCCTGCAGATGCGCGGGTGATCACCGGCGCCGAACTGACCGGCCTCGACGAGGACGCGTGCGCCAAGCTGGCCGCCGACGTGCAGGTCTTCGCCCGCGTCAGCCCCGAACAAAAAGTCCAGATCGTCGGGGCACTGCAGCGTGGCGGGCGGGTGACCGCGATGGTCGGTGACGGCGCCAACGACGCCGCCGCCATCCGGATGGCCGACGTCGGCATCGGGGTGAGCGGTCGCGGTTCGTCGGCCGCCCGCGGCGCCGCCGACATCGTGCTGACCGAGGACGACCTGGGCGTGCTGCTCGACGCACTGGTCGAGGGCCGCGGGATGTGGGCCGGTGTCCGCGATGCGGTGACGATCCTGGTCGGCGGCAACGTCGGCGAGGTGCTGTTCACGATCATCGGTACGGCACTGGGCACCGGGCGGGCGCCGGTGGGAACCCGTCAACTGCTGCTGGTGAATCTGCTGACCGACATGTTCCCCGCCCTCGCGGTCGCCGTCACCCCGCAGTTCGATGAACCCGAAGCCGACGAATACGACACCGAAGAAGAGGCCGCCGAGGCCCGGCGGGCCTACCAGCGTTCGGTGCTCACCGCGCCGACGCCATCACTGGACGCTCCGCTGATGCGCCAGATCGTGACCCGCGGCGCTGTCACGGCCGCGGGCGCAACGGCTGCGTGGGCTATCGGGCGCTGGACTCCGGGAACCGAAAGGCGCACGGCAACAATGGGATTGACGGCTCTGGTGACGACGCAGCTGGCCCAGACGTTGCTGGCCCGCCGGCACAGCCCGCTGGTGGTCGCGACCGCGCTGGGCAGCTCGGCGGTTCTGGTCGCCATCGTCCAGACTCCTGGCGTCAGTCACTTCTTCGGCTGCACGCCGTTGGGGCCGGTCGCCTGGACCGGAGTGGCCGGCGCCACCGCAGCGGCTACCGGCCTGTCGGTGTTCGCGCCGAACTGGTTGGCCAAAACCACCGGAATCGCCGAGGCCGACGACGAGTGAGATTGACGGTCGTGCTGGATCGCGCGACAAGTTGTGTCCACCCTCACACCGCCATAGCGGCCACATGTCAACCGTCGCCGTTGTTGCCCCTCTTAGTTGCTATATCGGCCGAAGGGGGCTTTCCAGATGGCTGTCGATGCTCACAGCGAGATCACCAATCCACCAGATTTGAGCGACACACAAGCGGGGCGGCAGGCGCGGCGTACCGCACAGCTCTACGCCTCCGACAGCCAGTTCCAAGCGGCGAAGCCACTGCCTGAGGTCATCGACGCGGCCCGCCGACCCGGACTTCGGCTGCCTGAGGTCCTCGAGACGTTGGTCGAGGGCTACCAGGATCGGCCAGCGCTCGGGCAACGTGCGCGAGAGTTGGTGTTCGACCCTGCGACTGGCCGCACCAGCACGCGGCTGGTGCCCGATTTCGAAACCATCAGCTACGGCGAGCTGTGGACTCGGGTGCGCGCGGTCGCTGGGGCATGGCGACACGATGAGACGGCGCCGGTGAATCCGGGCGACTTCGTCGCGACTATCGGTTTCACGGGGATCGACTACCTGACCGTCGACATGGTGTGCGCCTATCTCGGTCTGGTGTCGGTGCCACTGCAACACACCGCTGCGCCGTCGGTATTGAAACCGATCATCGGCGAGGTCGAGCCGCGGGTGCTCGCCGCGGGCGCGGCGTATCTGGATTTGGCCGTCGAGTCCGCTTTGCAGAGTGGGTCCCTGCGCCATCTGGTCGTGTTCGACTACCAGCCGCAGGTCGATGACCACCGCGAGAACCTCGAGCGTGCTCGCAGGCGTTTGCACGACGCCGGCATGCCGGTCGTCATCAGCACGCTGCAAGACGCCATCGAGCGTGGTCGAGAACTTCCGACCGAACCGTCCTATACCGACGGCACCGACGAGCGGCTGGCGATGATCCTGTACACATCGGGCAGCACCGGGGCACCGAAGGGCGCGATGTTCACCGAACGGACGCTGACCGGGCTGTGGACGTCGTCGATCGTTGAATCCGAGACGCCGGTGTTCAACGTGAACTTTTTCCCGCTGAACCACATCGCCGGGCGGTTCCCGTTGGTCACGTCCTTCTTGGCCGGCGGCACCAGCTATTTCGTTGCGGAGTCGGACCTGTCCACGTTGTTCGACGACTGGGCGCTGGTGCGACCCACCGATTTGTTGTTGGTGCCCAGGGTTGTCGAGATGCTGTTGGGCCACTACCGCTCCTCGGTGGACCGAATCAGCTTGGAAGGCGCCGACATCGCTGACGCCGAGTGGGAAGCCGCGGTCGAATTGCGGGAACGGCAGCTCGGCGGTCGGGTCCTGCAGACGTCCGTCAGCACCGCGCCGCTGGCCGGCGAGCTGAGGGCGTTTCTGGAGTCGTGCCTCGATGTGCACGTGGTCGACCTGTACGGCCTGACGGAGGTTGTCCCGGTGACCAGGGATGGCATCATGGTTCGCCCGTCGGTGATCGACTACAAACTCATCGACGTCCCCGAGCTGGGCTACTTCACCACCGACAAGCCCTATCCGCGCGGCGAGCTGCTGGTCAAATCCCAGAACAGCACACCCGGCTATTACAAGCGCCCCGAGATCACTGCCGAGGCGTTCGACGAAGACGGCTACTACCGCACCGGCGACGTGATGGCCGAGGTCGCACCGGATCATGTCGTCTACGTCGATCGGCGCAAAAACGTCCTCAAACTCGCAAACGGTGAGTTCGTGGCCGTCGCGAACTTAGAAGCAGTGTTCAGCGCCGCGCCGCTGGTGCGACAAATTTTTGTGTACGGCAATAGCGAACGCTCCTACCTGCTGGCGGTGATTGTTCCTACCGCTGAAGCGCTTTCGCAGTTTCGTGACGACGCCACCGCACTAAAAGTCGCGTTGCGCGAATCGCTCCAGCAGACCGCGATAGCCGCCGAGTTGCAGTCCTATGAGGTGCCTGCCAACTTTTTGATCGAGACCGAACCGTTCAGCGTGGCCAACGGCTTGCTTTCCGGGGTCGGCAAGAACCTGCGGCCCAAACTCAAGGACGCCTACGGTGCTCGTCTAGAGCAGCTCTACGCCGAGCTGTCCGCCGCGCAGGCGAGCGAGCTTCGTACGTTGCGCGAGGAGGCCGCGCATCAACCGGTACTGGACACCGTGATCGGAGCCGCGCGAGCGGTTCTCGGATCAGGGGGCGACGACGTGGAATCCGATGCACATTTCACAGAGCTGGGCGGGGATTCCCTGTCCGCGCTGACGTTTTCCAACCTCCTCCAGGAGTTGCTCGGGGTTGAGGTGTCCGTCGGCGTACTTGTTAGCCCCGCGAGCAACCTGCGCCAGATCGCCGACTACATCGAGACCGAGCGGCGGTCGGGGTCGACGCGGCCGACCTTCGCCAAGATCCACGGAAAGAGCCAAACCACGGTCTACGCAAACGATCTGACACTGGACAGGTTCATCGACACCACGACGCTGACTGCTGCCAGGACGCTGCCGCGGGCCACCGGAGAGCCGCACACCGTTCTGCTCACTGGCGCCAACGGGTACCTCGGTCGTTTCGTGACGCTGGAATGGCTCGAACGGCTCTCCCGCACGGGCGGCAGGCTGATCACCATCATCCGCGGCAATGACGCCGACGCGGCGCGCACTCGGCTCGAGAGGGTCTTCGACAGTGGAGACCCCGACCTGCTGAACCGGTTCCGTGAGCTGGCCGTCGAGCACCTGGAAGTCCTCACCGGCGATATCGGCGAACACAACCTCGGCCTCGACGACCCGACCTGGCAGCGATTGGCCGAGAGCGTTGACCTGATTGCGCATGTCGGCGCGCTGGTCAATCACGTGCTGCCCTACGAGCAACTGTTCGGCCCGAATGTCGTTGGTACCGCCGAGGTGATCAAGCTGGCGATCTCTTCGCGGATAAAACGGGTCACCTTCATGTCGACGGTCGCGGTCGCCATGCAGGTCGTGCCCGAGAAGTTTGCCGAGGATGGCGATATCCGCGACATGAGCCCGGCGCGTGCGATCGACGACTCCTACGCCAACGGCTACGGGAACAGCAAGTGGGCCGGGGAAGTCCTGCTGCGTGAGGCCTTTGACCTTTGCGGCCTGCCGGTGGCGGTGTTCCGCTCCGACATGATCCTGGCCCACAGCCGATACGTCGGGCAGCTCAATGTGGCCGACAATTTCACCCGGCTCGTCTTTAGTCTGCTGGCAACAGGTATTGCGCCAGGGTCGTTCTACCAAACCGACGCCGCGGGAAATCGTCCCCGGGCGCATTACGCAGGGATCCCCGCGGACTTCGTTGCCGAAGCCGTCACCACCCTGGGGAAACAGGTCGCCGAGGGGTTCCGTTCCTTCGACGTGGAGAACCCGCATGACGACGGCATCTCGTTGGACACCTTCGTCGACTGGCTCATCGACGCCGGCAACAAGATCCAGCGGATCGGCGACCACCATGAGTGGATCACACGGTTTGAAACCGCGCTGAGGGCGCTGCCGGAGAAGCAGCGACAGCAATCGGTGCTGCCCCTGCTCGGCGCCTACCGCGAACCCGAGAAGCCGCTGCGCGGCGCCCCAACGCCCACCGAGGTGTTCGCGACTGCGGTCCGGGCAGCCAAAATCGGTGCCGACAAAGACATTCCGCACCTGTCGAGCGCCTTGATCGACAAATACGTCACCGACCTGCAGCAACTGGGCGTGCTGTGACACCACAGGCAGCCGAACGGCGCTGAGGTTAGCCCGGGTGCTTGCACCTGGGAGCGGGGAATACAGCTGAGTTCTTGGTTGCGCGCGATCTCGAAGCGGCGGCAAATTTGCGTTTTGGCTATCTAACGGCGGGCACTCTTAGCAAGATCGAGCCATGAGCCAGACGAGTATTAGCCCGACCGGAACCCAAGCGCCGAATTTAGCGCTGCTGTTCCTGCAGCGCGTCGAGTCCTCGCCGGATCGGGAAGCGTTCCGCTATCCCGAGGACGGCAAATGGGTTTCGATCACCTGGAAGCAGGCCGCCGAGCGAGTGGAAGCCCTCGCCGCCGGGCTGCTGGCACTGGGCGTCGCACCCGAGGACCGGGTCGGCATCGCATCAACCACCCGATTCGAGTGGATCGCTGCCGATCTGGCGATCATGTGCGCCGGCGCGGCGACCACCACCGTCTACCCGAGTACCAACGCTGAGGACACCGCCTACATCCTCGCCGACTCGGACTCGCGGATCGTGTTCGCCGAGGACGACAAGCAGCTCGGAAAGCTCAAGGAGCGCCGCAGCGACTTGCCCAACCTCGCGAAGGTGGTGGTGTTCGACGGCGCGGGCGACGGCGACTGGGTGATCACCCTGGACGACCTCGCGGCGCTGGGCTCGAAACACCTGGCCGAGCATCCCTCCAGTGTGCGCACAACCGCCGAAGAGATCACCGCCGACCGGCTGGCCACGCTGATCTACACCTCGGGGACCACGGGCAAACCCAAAGGGGTGCGGCTGCGGCACGAAGCGTGGGTCTACACCGGCGCCGTAATCAACGACATGGGTCTGCTCGGCGAGGACGACCTGCAACTGCTGTGGCTGCCGCTCGCGCATGCCTTCGGCAAGGTGCTGATCTCCACTCAGCTGGCATGCGGGTTCGCCAGCGCGATCGACGGCCGCGTCGACAAGATCGTGGAAAACACCGGCGTGGTCAAACCCACCTTCATGGGAGCGGCGCCGCGCATCTTCGAAAAGGCTTACTCGCGCGTCGTCACGCAACAGAGCGGCGCAAAAGGCATTTTGTTCGGGTGGGCGTTCGCCGTCGGTAAAGAGGTCGCCCGCCGCCGGCGCGAGGGCAAGTTCCAGTGGCCGCACCTGTTGCTGCAGCAGCGTCTGTTTGACCGATTGGTATTCGCCAAGGTGCGTGCCGTATTCGGCGGACGGATCCGGTTCTTCATATCCGGTTCCGCGCCGCTCAACCGCGACATCGCCGAATGGTTCGACGCGGCAGGCCTTTTGATCCTGGAGGGCTACGGGCTGACCGAATCCGCCGGCGCAGGCTTCATCAATCGTCCCGACAACTACAAGCTGGGCACGGTGGGTCTGCCGTTCGAGGGCACCGAGGTCCGGATCAGCGATGCGGGCGAGGTCCAGTTCCGCAGTAAATGCGTGATGGCCGGCTACCACCACCTGGAGAAGGCCACCGCCGAGGCGCTCAGCGACGACGGCTGGCTGTCTACCGGAGACCAGGGCAGCATCGATGACGACGGGTTCTTGAAGATCACCGGCCGCATCAAGGAGCTGTTCAAGACTTCGGGCGGCAAATACATTGCGCCGCCGGCGATTGAGGCGAAATTCGCGACGTTGTGCCCGTACGCCAGCCAGTTCATGGTGTTCGGGGAGGGCCGCAATTTCGCCGTCGCATTGGTCACCCTCGACGCCGACGCAATCGGCGGCTGGGCCAAAGAGCACGGCCTCGGCGACACGCAGTACGAGGAACTCACGAAATCCGATGCCGTGCACGAGATGATCGATGAACACGTCAAGAAGCTCAATGCCAACCTCAATCGATGGGAGACCATCAAGAAGTGGGCGCTACTTGACCACGAACTCTCGGTGGAGCGCGGCGAGCTCACACCGTCGCTCAAAGTGAAGCGCGGCGTCGTCGCCGAACAGAACAAGGAAACGTTGAATGCCTTCTACTCCTGACCCCGCTGAACTAGACGTCGAGCAGGCATATCAACTGCCCGACGCCCACAACGCGGCACCGCCAGGACATCTACTGCGTCTGCTGGAATGGCGCACGGGCGTCGAGTATCTCGTCACCCTCGCCGCTGCCCGACGCATCTCGAGCTGGCCACGCGGCGATGGCCACCCAGTTCTGGTGATACCCGGATTCCTGGCCGGACCATTCTCGACGCAGATGCTGCGAGATGTCTTGCGCCGCCTGGGTTATCGGGTCTACGACTGGGGTTTGGGCTACAACATGGGGTACCGCGCAAGCATGAAGGAATCGCTGCCCGCGCGGCTGCACCACATTCGAGAACGGGCCGACGGGCGCACAGTGAGCATCATCGGCTGGAGCGCCGGCGGAATCTACGCCCGGGAACTGGCGCGCGCCTTTCCCGACGAGATCCGGTCGGTGATCACGCTGGGATCCCCGTTCCGCGGCAACCATCAAGCCAGCACCGCGTGGAGCGTCTGGCGGCTGGTCAATCGCGGCGCCGAGGCCACCGAAGCCACTTCCGAACAGGCGCAGCTACGGCGCGCACAGCCGTTGTCCGTGCCGACGACATGCATCTACAGCAAGAGCGACGGCATCGTGGCGTGGCAGTGCTGCACCAGCTTGCCTGCACCAGAGACCGAAAACATCGAGGTGCGCAGCAGCCACCTCGGGTACGGCCACAACGTGCAAACACTGGCGGTGATCGCCGACCGTCTCGCCCAGCCGGAAGGCCACTGGCAGCCGTTCCACCGCTGAGCTGCTCCTTAACTCGGCAACTCTTTGCGCAGCACCTTGCCCGCGGGATTTCGCGGCAGGCTGGACAGCAAGTGGATATCCCTGGGCTGTTCGAAGCGGGAAACCTTGTCCTGCAAGTACTCTCGCAGTGCCTCCTCGTCTACGTCGCTGCCTGAGCGCGGCACGACGTAGGCGGCAAGCCGGTGACCGAACCGCTCGTCGGGAACGCCGATGACCGCATTGTCGGCGACGTCTGGGTGCTCGGCAAGGGCGTTTTCCACCGCACGCGGGTAGACGTTCTCTCCGCCCGAGATGATCATGTCGTCTTCGCGGCCCACGATGAACAGCCGGCCCGCGTCGTCGAGGTAGCCCATGTCGCCCGTGCTTGTCATGTTGTTGACGACGGCTTTGGCGCCGCCGCCCGTGTAACCCTCAGACGCAAGATCGCCGCCGACGAATACCCGCCCGGTGACGTGTGGTTCGACGGGTTGGTCGTTGTCGTCGAAGATCCGCACCGGGCAGCCTGCGACCGGCTTGCCGACTGTCTCCGGGGCGCATCGCAAGTCTGCCGGTGTCGCCAGCGCGCCGATGCCCACCTCGGTGGAGCCGTAGCCGTTGTAGAGGATGTCGCCGTAGGTGTCCATGAACCGTTTCGCCAGAGTGGGATCGAGCCGATCTCCGCTGGACATCACCACCCGCAGTGCCGGCACCGGGTTTCGCGCCCGCACATCGTCGGGCAGGTCGAGGATGCGCGCCAACACAACCGGCACCGCCGTGAACGCGTCGGCACGATGACGCGACGCTTGAGCGAGTGCGGCCTCGGCATCGAAGTGGCTTTGCGTGAGCACCGTGCCGCCCAGACCGAGGGTCAACATCAGCATGCCGAGTCCCAGGCCGTGAAACATCGGCATTGCCACCGAGATTCGTGAGCCGGCAGTCAGCCGGGTGCGATCCAGGATGGTCACCCAGACGCCGACGGCTGAGCGCATCCGAGGCGTCCGCGGGACACCCTTCGGTTTGCCGGTGGTGCCCGAGGTGAGCAGAATGATGCGTCCAGCCGCTGCCACCTTGGGCCGTTTCCCACGGTTGTCCGTCTTGGCCGACGCCGCATCCACGACCGTGATGGCGTCATCGGCCGTGTGCACCTTATCGACGAATTCTCTGTCGGAGACGATCATTTGGATGTGGTGGGCGCTCAGCGCAGCCGCCAGCGCGTCCGTGCGAAAGTCCGTATTGACCAGCACGACATCCGCACCCACCAGGGCGGTGGCGAACACCGCCCGAACGAAGCCGCGCCCGTTGCGGCACATGACGCCGACGGCCTGCCCCGGTGGAACGCCCTGATCGACGAGTTCGGCGGCGAGAGTTTCAGTCTCCGAACCCAACTCGCGGTAAGTCAACGTGCCGTCGTCATCGATGATCGCCGCCCTGTTTGGCCAGCGAGCCGCTGCGACCGCCAACAGCGTGTAGGGGTTGGTGCCGCCGCGGCCTACTTCGCCAACGAGCCGGGCCAGGGCCGCGGGATTGGGCGGGCTGAGCAGTCCAGAGCGCAACAGCGCCCGCGCCGCGGTCGTGGTTACCTTTTCGGTCATCGCTGGATTTCAGTCCGCGGCAGGCTCTTTGAAGAATCTGCGGTACCAGATCCGCGCGGCCCAGTCCGCGGGGCCGGCCAACAGCACCGAAGCGAGCTCAACGGGCCCCACCCATGGCGGCGCGAGAGTCCGCGGACGCTCGATGACCGCTTTCGCGATCACGTCGGCGGCTTCGTCGGGATCCAGCCCCGGAAGTTTGCCCAGAATCGGTGTGGGCTCGATCATCCTGGTGCGGACCAGCGCGAAGTAGACCGACGTCACGTCGACACCGTCGGTATGTAGCTCGGGGGCAACGCTGCGCAGCCAGCGGTCGAAGGCCCCCTTGGATGCCTGATAGACGCCCCACTGCGGACCCGGGGGGACGCGCACAGCCACACTCGAGACGTTGACGATGTGCCCGCGACCCTGCTCACGCATCGCCGGAAGGACACCCAGCAACAGCTGGATCGGGCCCAGATAATTGATGTCGATCGTGCGCTGAAAGTCATGCGGTCGGTCGTACTGATCGTGCAGCGAGCGGCGCAGCGACTTACCCGCATTACTCACCACGATGTCCAGTGCGCCGTGCTCCTCGCCGATCGTCTTCGTCAACTCGCCGACAGCGGCCTCATCGGTCAGGTCCGTCGGATAGGCAATTGCCTTTCCCCCGCCGGCATTGATCGAAGCCACCAGCTCATGCAGCTTGTCCACCGACCGTGCGACCACGAGGACGGTCGCCCCCGCGGCGGCAAGCTTGCGGGCAGTCGCCTCACCGACCCCGAACGACGCCCCCGTCACCAGGACGGTCTTGCCCGAAATCGCGCTGCGAAGCTTGTCCAGATTCGAGACGCGCGCCGGGTTGGCAAGCAAGTCGATGGCTTTCGCCGCCACGTTCATGGAATATCTATACCCACCCGGCGACGCGGCAGTCAGATCACCAGGCTGCAGCCGGCGACAGATACGGGTCCATGTAGCCGGAGTTGGAAGCTCCGGGGGTTAAGCGATCATTCATCGATGTCGGGCCGACGCGGCGTTCGAAGATTCGCCAGCCGCCATCGGTACGCCGCAAGCGGTCCGTCATGGCCGAATAGACCCAGAGTGCGGGCACATCCGCAGGGCTCGCGACGACCTGACCCTGGACGATCCTGGGCGCAGACGCCTCAGCGGAGTAGCGGACGAGAAGGTTGTGGTAGCGAACGATCACCCCATCGTCGTCATCGGGATCGACGATCGGATTGGTGGCATGCCGGCTCACGCCGGGGACCGTGTAGGGGTATTGCTCTTGGAAGAATCGTCGCGTCTCGATCCGGCCGCGAACGGTGCCGTGGGTGTGATGCGTCACGCTGTCAGGCAGGAACGCCTCGACCATCGCGTCGATGTCCCAGGCGTCGAATAGCCAATTGACGCGGTTGATGAAGTCAATCGCGCTCACTTGGTCCGCCGTGTCGACCGGACTCTGGAGGCCTACTGAGGGCGTCGTCGCGGTAGGCATTTGCGGACATCGCGAACGGTTCTCCGTCGTCGACATCCGGGCCACAACCTGCATAGTTCACCTCCCGTTCATCTTCAGTTCATTGCGTAGTCGACGCCAGTTTACCCAATAGTCGGCCACGCAAGTCGTTTCGTTACGGCATTTCACTCGAAGAGTTACGGGGCGGCCCGTCGGCGTTGACGTGTCGAGTCGGAGAATTTTGCGCCGACGAAGAGTTAACCCTGTGCGAAAACCGTTATCCATGAAGCGGATTCACCGCGGCGGATTGCCCAAACGAATTCGGCTGGGACATCATCGATGGCATGGCCGATGTCGATTTCTCGTTGCTGGATGTGCCGCGGTCAACGCCAGTCGACGATCCCGAGGCGTATCTACGCGCCGCGATCGCCTGGCACTTCGGCGAAGAGACCGGCTGCACATTCTGGCTGCGAGCGGCACGCACGCTGAACTTCAATCCGCTTACCGACGTCAACACGTTCGCCGATTTGCGGCTGTTCCCCAACTTGCTCAACGAGCTACGAAACGTGCCCGTTGAAGAGCTGATCCCCCGCGGGTACGGATCCCCGCCGCCGTTGCCGCAGGTATTCGAGTCCGGCGGTACTACTGGCGCGCCGAAAAGAACTGTGCAGCTGCCGGATTGGATCGAGCAAGTGATCCAGTGGCAAACCGAGGACTTCGCCAACGGAGGCTTCCTGCAGGGCCGTGGCTTCGTCTGCATGATGCCGAGCGGGCCACACGGAGTGGGCTACTTTTCTCGTCTGGTTTCAGAGCGGCTCGGGTCCGTTTTTCACGCGATCGACTTGGATCCTCGCTGGGTCAAGAAAATCGCCGCCCGTAACGCCGCTGGCGAGGTGTCGGCGTACGTCGACCACCTCATCGAGCAAACCGTGCACATTCTTGGGACCCAAGACGTGGCGAATCTGCACACCACGCCCCCGCTGCTCGAGGCAATCGCCCGCAATGACCAGCTGGTCAACCTCGTGAATGACAAGATCCGCTTCACGCTGCTCAGCGGTGCCCATGTCGACATCGATACGCTCGACCTACTCCGCGAGATCTTCCCGAACACGCGGATCACCATGGTGTTCGGCAGCACGATGATTCTGTCTCAAGCGAAAACTCGCCAGAGCGTCGACGGTGATCTGTTTGTCTTCGATCCGCGCACGCCCTATGTGGTGTTCTCCGTGCTCAATCCCGACACCGGCGATGAAGTACCGTACGGACAGCGCGGGCAGGTGGTGATGAACCATCTCAGCAAGGGCATGTTCCTGCCGAATAACCTCGAGCGCGACAGCGCGATCCGGCTGCCGGGACCTGAAGGCCAAGTTGGCGATTCGCTCAGCGAGGTGGCGCCGGTCGCGGCTTTCGAAGGCGAGCCCGTCATCGAAGGCGTCTACTGATGCAGATCGACGCGCTCGGCGCAGGCGGCGCTTATCAGGCCCGGAACCGCGAAATCGTGACGACCACCGCAGGCGTCGCCTTCGTCGACCTCAGCATCGTTCCGCCGCTGTATATCTCGCGCACTATCAGCGCTCAACGCAAGGTCCGGCCGCTGCCGGCCCAACACCGCGAAGCCACATTGGCCAAAGCGGCCGACGCTTTCGTCACCGGGGTGATCGCGGGGCTCGACTTTGGTGCTTACGTTCAACTGGCAAGCCGGATTTCCGGCGTCCCGCTTGCGGTAACTCGTTCGAGCGCAAGCGGTGTCGCTGATGCCGTCGCTTCAGCGTTCGGCGCCGCGCAGCGGGCTCGACCGACCGGCGCCGTCTCGGATTGGCGCGACGAGCGCACTCATCTCGGTGCCGCGGTGTGGGTACGTCGGGGCGACGTGTTCGGTGTACTCGCTTCTGGTAACGGCCCGGGAGTGCACGGGCTGTGGCCTCAGGCGCTGGCCCTCGGCTACCGGGTGGCGGTCCGCCCGTCGCGCCGCGAGCCGCTCACCGCGCACCGGTTGGTTCATGCGTTGCGGGAAGCCGGATTTCGCCCGGAGGACGCAGTGTATCTGCCAACCGATCATCGCGGCGCCGGCGAGATCATCCGATCAGCCGATCTCGCCATGGTCTACGGAAGTCAAGACGTCGTCGACACATACACCAACGACCCGACGGTGTTGGTCAACGGCCCGGGCAGGGCCAAAATCCTGATCACCGCCGACCAGGACTGGCATGATCACCTCGACGTCATCACGGACTCGATCGCCAACCTGGGCGGCATCGCATGCGTCAACACAACCGCGGTGTTGTACGAGGGCGATCCCACCCCGCTGGCCCATGCGATCGGTGAACGGCTATCGGCGATTCCGGCGCTGCCCACCGAGGATGAGCAAGCGATCCTGCCCACCCAAAGTATCGACCAGGCAACGGCTTTGGCGGGCTATCTGGCGCGCGTGGCAGTGGGCACCACCCCAGTGCTCGGCGCCGATCGGGTGGCCGCCGCGCTGCCCGACGGCTGTACTGCACTGCGCCCGGCTGTGCACCTGATGGACAGGCCCGATGTCACCCAGCTCAACGTAGAGCTGCCCTTCCCGTGCGTGTGGGTCTCGCCGTGGTCGCGCTCCGACGGTGTGGACCCGCTACGGCATTCGTTGGTGGTCAACGCAATCACCGACGATGACGAGCTGATCGACGATCTGCTCGCCGAGCCGACGATCGCCAATGTGTATCGGGGCCGGCACCCCACGTACTACCGTGCGCCCGAAATCCCGCACGACGGGTTCCTCGCCGATTTCTTGATGCGCAACAAAGGCTTTATTCGCGATTGACAGCAGCGACCATCATCTCGTTGAAGCGGGGATAGATGTCGTCGTAAGTCCCGTCCCGCTCGGCGAACCGGAATCCTTTGACACGGTCCACGATGATCTCGTCAGCATCCGGCTGCGTCTGCAATAGTGTAATCGTCTCGGTGATGTACTCGTCCAACGGCATTGCCCGGGAGTCGAATCCGCGCTGGCCCTGCAACGCTGTCTGCACCTGCGGCGGAATGATTTCGATCACCTGAACCGGGGAATCACGCAGCTGGAATCGCAGCGACTGCGTGTAAGAGTGCAGCGCTGCCTTGGTGGCGCAATACGTCGGTGTGATCGCGCTCGGCATGAACGCCAGCCCGGACGTGACGTTGAGGATCGCCGCGTTTGGCTTGCCCAGCAGCCTGTGCAGCAACGCCGCGGTGAGCCTGATCGGTCCCAGCAGATTGATCGCGATGCTCAGCTCCGCCGCGCCGGCGCTAGCGCCCACCAGGTCT
>DAIODV010000020.1:0-3843 GCA_036746615.1 Mycobacterium sp. | reverse complement strand
GACGATGACGTTGAGGTCCGGGTGGTGGTCGGTGAGCTCGATGGCAAATCGCCGGATGTCGGCGGGGTCGCCCTGATCCAGCGACAGGTACTGGATTCCTGGGTTCGCCTCGACGACCTCCCGGAGCAATTCGACGCGCCGGCCGGCGATGATCACCTGATTGCCTAGTCGGTGGAATGACTCGGCCAATCCGCGGCCGATCCCGCTGCCGCCGCCGGTCACCAGGATCGTGTTGCCGGTCATCTGCATCGAGCTCCCCTTCCGTCGGCTGTCTGTACCTGCATACCGCGGCGGGTGGGCCGCCGCATGAAGACCCCGTAATCTGTCGGTGCCCTGAACTAACCTGTAACGGTGGCGCAGTTTCCCCGGACTCGCTACGCCACCTGTAGCGAAGTCGACATCGCCTACCAGGTACTCGGCGACGGGCCGAACGATCTGGTTGTGCTGCCCGGGCCATCCATCCCGATCGACACGATCGACGCCGAGCCGTCGATGTACCGCTTTCACCGGCGCCTGGCATCCTTCAGCCGGGTAATCCGCATCGACCAACGCGGGATCGGCCTGTCATCGCGGGTCCCGTCGCTGGACGTGATCGGCCCGAAGTACTGGGCGAAAGACGCCGTCGCGGTGATGGATGCGGTCGGCAGCGAGCGCGCGACCGTACTCGCTCCCTACTTCGCCTCTATGACCGGACTTGTTCTCGCGGCCGAATACCCCGAGCGGGTCAGCAGCCTGGTGATCATCAACGGAGCGGCCCGCACTCTGCGCGCTCCCGACTACCCCATGGGGTTCGAAATCAGCCAGGGCGATCCCTACCTGACGGTCGCGATGGAGCCCGATGCGGTCGACCAAGGCGTCAACATCCTCGCCGACATGGCGCCCAGCGTCGCCGACGACTACGCGTTTCGGGCCTGGTGGGACATGGCCGGGAACCGCGCCGCCTCCCCCAGCATGGCCCGCGCGGTCATCGAGGTTGTCCGCCATTCCGATGTGCGCGATACGCTGACGCGCATCACCGCGCCGACGTTGATCCTGCATCGCGACAACCCGGACTTCACTCCGATCGCGAACGGCCAATACCTTGCCGAGCACATCGCCGGAGCGCGCTTCGTCGCGCTGCCCGGAGCGGACGCGCTGTACTGGGTTGGCGACACCGCGCCGATGCTGGACGAGATCGAGGAGTTCGTCACCGGCGTGCGGGGCGGCTTCGGCGCCGAGCGGGTGCTGACCACAATCATGTTCACCGACATCGTCGGCTCGACCGAGCGCGCCGCTCTGCTCGGCGACGTCCGGTGGCGCGACCTACTGGACAACCACGACACGATGGTGCGTCACGAACTCGAACGGTTTGGCGGTTTCGAAGTGAATACCGCCGGTGACGGATTCGTCGCGTCGTTCCCCAGCCCGAGCGCCGCCATCGCGTGCGCCGACTCCCTCATCGACGCGATCCGGGTGCTGGGCATCGAGATTCGGGTGGGTATTCACGCCGGCGAGGTCGAAGTCCGCGGCGACGATGTGGCCGGGATGGCCGTGCACATCGGCGCACGTGTGGCCGCACTGGCGGGCCCCAGCGAGGTGCTGGTGTCGTCGACCGTCCGCGACATCGTCACCGGCTCGCGACACCGCTTCGCCGACCGCGGTGAACACGATTTGAAGGGCGTGCCCGGCCACTGGCAGCTGTGCGCGCTCGTGCGAGAGCTCGCGACGGTCAGGCAGTAGCGATACGCTCGGCGGCATGCCACCGCGACTGAACCTGTTCACCAATCGCGAGCGCGCCAATTCATTTGGGGGCGCGGCACACAACTACGACACTTATCGTCCGCGTTACCCGGATGACCTGATCGACGATGTTCTCGCGCCGGGTGTCCGCCGACTCCTCGATGTGGGCGCCGGCACCGGAATTGCCTCGATGCAGTTCGTCGAACGTGGGGTCGACGTACTCGCGGTCGAACCCGATAGCCGGATGGCCTCCGTCGCTCAAGCCAAGGGTATTCCGGTGGAAATAGCCACATTTGAGCAGTGGGAGCCGGCTGGCCGTCGGTTCGACCGCGTGGTGTTTGCGGCGTCGTTTCACTGGGTCGATCCGGGGGTGGCGCTGCCCAAGATACGTGGCATCCTCGGTGACGGCGGCAAGCTGGTGCTGATGTGGAATCGGTTGCGACCGACCCAACCGACGCGTGCCCAGTTCGAGTCAATCTATAAGGACTACATGGACATTGATGCCCGCCGCGCTGACGGCGAACCGGGCGATCTCGACGACTTGCTCACCGGCGCGGGATTCACCGTCACGCATCGCAGTTCTCCGCATAATCTGCACTACTCCACCCAGCAGTGGATCGACATCGCGTTCACCTTTTCTAATCACCTCACCCTGGCCACCGACAAGGCCGCCGAGCTGCGCGCCCGGATGTCCGAACTCATCGGCCCTTCGGGTGTGTCGGTCGGCGGGGACGCAATGGCGATCCTGGCGACGCCGGACGGCCCGGCGTAGGCTGCGAACAGAACCGATCCGTAGAAACGATTGCGGCCTCGGTTTCGTAAACGCTTGGGAAACTTGGCATTTCATTGAGGGGAAGCGCATGACCACTCTGAATACGACAGTGTCTCCTGCCCTGCAGCGCGCGCTGGACCTGCTGATCGATCCACCGGCAGAACCGGATGTCAGCAAGGGCTACCTCGACCTGCTGGACAGCTCAGCAGACGAGGACGAGGGCCCGGCCAAGAACACGGGTCCTATTCAGGCGGTATGGGCGTCGTCGATCGGATCGCTGCTCTACGACAACGCACAGGCCATATCGCGCAGGTTTCTCTCCACCTTGCAGCATCCCGCCGAGTGGTTGAACATCCCGCAGGGCGGCATCGCATTGGACGTCGGCTCGGGCCCCGGTTCGGTGACCGCGTCGCTGGCACGCGCCGCCGGTCCCGACGGACTTGCCTTGGGTGTCGACGTCTCCGAACCGATGCTGGCGCGCGCCGTGCGGGCGCAAGCCGGACCGCAAGTCGGTTTCTTGCGCGCCGATGCGCAACGATTGCCGCTGCGCGACCAGACCGTCGACGCCGTCGTATCAATCGCCGTCCTGCAGCTGATACCTGACCCGGCGGCAGCACTGTCCGAGATCGCCCGGGTACTGCGACCCGGTGGCCGGCTTGCGGTGATGGTCCCGATTGTCCGACGTCTGCCACAGCTATGGCTGAAGCTGCCCAACGGCGGAGCGTACGTGTTCGGCGAAGACGAAATCGCCGATATTCTCGAGGATCACGGTTTCGCCAGCGTGCGGACAAAGACGGTGGGCACGTTCCAGTGGGTGCGAGCCAAACGCGGCTAGTGCTGTCCCGCGCCTTGGCGGGCGAGCCGTTGATCGTGGATCCGGACCAGTTCACGAAATCCCAGCCGGTGATAGTGCGGCACCGGCTGAATTCCCCACTGGTCCTGGGCAGTTGCCTTTCCGGCGACACCCTCGGGCGGTCCGAGCATCGGATAGGGAAACTGACACTCAAGAGTGTCGTTGGAGTATCGGACCTTCATCAGCTCGCTGCAGATCTGGGTCAGACTCAATGTCGGGTAACCGTAGTAGACGGCCATGAACGGCAGTGTGAAGGCGCCTTCGATGACCAGCGCGACCAGACACACCATCACTGCGCGTTTGATCCATTTGTGCATCCGCGCGTAGTACGGCGTGGTACCCGGCGGTAGCTCGGTAGTTGTCGAAGTTGTCACGGCAGTCCTTCCTCAGTCGGAGAAGATTTCGCGGTTGACGGTGTGCAGGTAAGGGATTGCCAAAAACGGTGTGATGTAGAAGATGTCGTAGAGCCACCAGCCGACGACGGGGAATACCACGCCGG
>DAIODV010000019.1:16311-19459 GCA_036746615.1 Mycobacterium sp. | reverse complement strand
GCTTTTGACGGCCGCTGCCACGCCGTCGTTGCCGCGGGCGCCCTCGCCGCCCCCGCCGTTGAACTTCTTTCCGGCGGGAAAACCCCAGGTGCCGGCGGACGCGGTATCGAGATACTTCTGAAAATTATCCGTGGTCCCCGACTCATCGCTGCGAAACACCACCCGAATCGGCTCGGCAGGCAGCTTGACACCCAAGTTCAGCTGACCGATCGCGGCGTCGTTCCACATGGTGATCTGGCCATTGAAAATTTGGGCCGTAACCGGACCGTTGAGGTTCAGCGAGGTCAGGCCGTTGACGTTGTAGGCGACTGCGATCGGGCCAAACACCACCGGCAGATTCCATGTCGGTGAGCCGCACCGCTGGTCCGCCCTGGCATACTCGCCCCTGTTCAGCGGAGAGTCCGAGCCACCGAAATCGGTTTGGCCGCCAATGAATTCGCCGATACCGGCACCCGAACCGTTAGCTGTGTAGTTCACCGACTGCCCGTTGCAGGTTTGTTCGAAAGCCTTGACGAAACGGCTCATTGCGTTTTCCTGGGCGGTGGAACCACTGGCTTTCAGGGCGGACTTGCCGCCGCAGGCCACCTTCACCGGCGATGCGGCTGTCGGGGCATTTCCTCCAGTCGCGTTGTTGCTGCCGCACGCCGACAACATCGCGGCACCGGTGGCCAGGACAATCAGCGCGGCGCCGAATCCCTTGATCCTCAATCCAATTCCTTCAATCCCCCGCGGCCATGAGGCATGGTAACAAGATCCGGCCCGCCGCAATCATGCCGGGCGACCAGCTAATTCGCGATTTCAACGGCAGTTTCCGAGCTGTTTACGTACGGCCCGCAAGCGGCCGGGATCCGGCTAGTGCGTCGTCCGAAGGTTGCGACACGGCATGCGGCCCAGCGGGCAGAAACCTCCCCTTGCCCGTACCGTGGAATAGAAATCCCCGACAGACGGTTGGTCATTGCTGACTGGCCTGTGACCCCGATCACCGATACGGCAGGGTCTTCGTGCTAGTCGCGGAGGAATATACCGACGACGTCGTCGAATACCACGACCGACGTCGCCGGATTACTGAAGGGCAGCAGGGTGCTAACACTGCAGAACCACGTCAACCTGGGCAATCTGACGACCATCCGCTCGCTGGGCGCTGGCTCCTTGACTGCGCGCGCGTGGGAGGCACTGCGGGCCGCCGTTGCGGGCGGGGCTCTCACTCGGGCCGTGCGACCTGTCCGGCAGGGCGGCAATCCCGACGCGCGTGACCTGGCTGCATCGGTGGATCAGGCGCTGCCGCGCATGCGTCGCGGCGCCGAGCGCTGCTAGGGGACCGCATCCAGACGTCGCGCGCTGACGAATCGGCGCTGCGATCCGGTCAGCGGGTCCTCGAATTCGATGCGCTGCGCGAGCAACTGCAGCGGCTGGCTGAAGTCGTCGTTGGCCACATCAACCACATTGGGATACAACGGGTCTGCGTGGATCGGCAACCCGAGCGAAGCCATGTGCACCCGCAGCTGGTGGGTGCGCCCCGTGCGTGGTGTCAGTCGGTACAGACCGTCGGGTGATATCGACTCGACGAGCGTCTCGGCGTTGGGCTCCCCGGGTTCTTCGATGGCTTGTAAATGGCCGCGGCGCTTGACGATCCGGCTGCGCACCACGCGCGGCAACGCCAGGTCGGGGTCCACCGCGGCGCGCGCCACATACGTCTTGTGTACCGCGCCGCGGGCGAACATCGTCTGATAGGCGCCGCGAAGCTCGCGGCGGACGGTGAACAACAGCACCCCGGCGGTCAGCCGGTCCAGCCGATGCGCCGGACTCAGCTCGGGCAAGCCCAGCTCCCGTCGCAGCCGCACCAGCGCACTCTGCGCGACATGACGCCCGCGCGGCATCGTGGCCACGAAGTGCGGTTTGTCGACGACCACGATCTCGTCGTCCTGATGCAGCACCGGGATGTCGAATGGCACCGGCACCTCGTCGCGCAAGTCGCGGTAGAAGTAGACGCTGGCGCCGGCCGGCAGGACCGTCGTGTCGTCGACCGGGCTGCCGTCGGCCTCGACGACTTCCCTGGTCTGCGTCCCGAACCGGTCGTTGAGCTCGGCCAACACCGGTCCCCCGCGCAACCGCACCCGCGCCGGCCCCAGCCCGTCGCGTGGTGGAAGCGGTGCCGGTCTCACGGCGCGCTCAATTCAACGGCACGGGCTCGAGGATCTCCGCGCGGGCCTCGGGAGCGCTGGCCCGCAGCGCGTCCGCCGATGCGTCGTCGGGCTGAGCCTGCGATAGCACTTCGGCCTCCACCCGCGCCGTGTACGTGTCGACCTCGCGGTCGACGTCGGCGGCGCTCCAACCCAACAGCGGCGCGACGATGTCGGCCACTTCACGCGCGCAGTCGACACCGCGGTGTGAATATTCGATGGCGATCCGCGTCCGGCGCGCCAAGATGTCCTCCAGATGCAGCGCGCCCTCGGCGGCGGCGGCATACGCGGCTTCGACTTTGAGATAGCCCGGCGCCGCGGCGATCGGGTTGAGCAGATCGCGGCGGTCGGCGGCCATCGCCAGCACTTCGTTGATCAGCGACCCGTAGCGGTCCAGCAGATGACGCACCCGGTAAGGATGTAGTCCTTCCAGCGCACCGACATGCTCGGTCTGATTGATCAGCGCGAAGTAGCCGTCGGCACCCAATAGCGGCACTTTCTCGGTGATCGATGGCGCCACGCGGGCCGGGACGTACTGCGACGCAGCGTCGATCGCATCGGCGGCCATCACGCGATAGGTGGTGTACTTGCCGCCGGCGATGGCGACCAGGCCGGGAGCCGGCACAGCCACGGCATGCTCGCGGGACAGCTTGGAAGTGTCGTCGCTTTCCCCGGCCAGCAGGGGTCGCAATCCGGCGTACACCCCGTCGATGTCGGCGTGCGTCAATGGAGTGGCGAGCACGGTGTTGACGGTGCCCAGGATGTAGTCGATGTCGGCCTTGGTGGCCGCCGGATGTGCGAGATCCAGTCCCCAGTCGGTGTCGGTGGTTCCGATGATCCAGTGGTTGCCCCACGGGATGACGAACATCACCGACTTCTCGGTGCGCAGGATGATCGCTACGTCGCTGACGATCCGGTCGCGCGGCACGACGATGTGCACGCCCTTGGACGCGCGCACCCGAAAACGC